>JAAYNX010000087.1 GCA_012520615.1 Clostridiaceae bacterium
CTGAGAATGTGGATAGCAATGTTATTAAAAGAATTGCAGAAATCAAAAACAAAGAAATACTCTTTTTCATAGGGCATATTCTCCTGACAATATTTATTTGCAAAACAATATTGCATTAATAATATCAATTTTAATATTATGTGTCAATAAATGTAATCTATTCAGGCAAATTAATCTTACGAATTCTTTTTATCATGTATTTTATTTAAAAATAGTTTTTTGAAACAAAGCAATTACGCACTTTATATTGCCCTTTGTTTGTTTTTTGTATATAATATACGTTATCTAATCAAGGAGGTGGCTCATGAAGGAAATCACAATTTCCATGCCGGCTAAAATCAATATTTCCATTAATGTGAAGAACAAGCTGGCTAGCGGTTATCATTCTGTAGAAATGATAATGCAGACTATTGACCTTTTTGATGTTATTATTGTTGAGAAAACCCAAAGCGGTATTTCTATCCAATGCGATAATTCCGAGTTACCAAACGACCAAAGAAATATTGCATGGAAAGCAGCAGAACTATTTTTTACAAAGTGCCCCTATGAGGGAGGCGCGAAAATAAATATTAAGAAGAATATTCCCATAGCAGCAGGGTTAGGTGGCGGAAGCTCTGATGCTGCAGGGGTTTTAAAAGCCCTTAACGTGCTATATAGTAATTGCTTGAAGGATATACAGCTTATTCAGCTTTCAAGGCAATTAGGTTCTGATGTTACCTTTTTCTTATCAGGGGGTACGCAGTATGCAAAGGGTAAAGGGGATGAGCTTACCAAGCTTCCTGATCTTGAGGGAGTACATGTACTGCTGGTAAAACCGGATTTTCCGGTTTCAACCCAATGGGTTTATAATAATCTGGATTTGAATAGTTTGGGTGAGCGTCCTAATACATACAAGCTGATTAATGCTATTGAAGCTATGGATATAAACTATATAGCCATGAATATGCGTAATGTTTTGGAGAGTGTTACTCTAAAAGAATATCCCGAGCTTCAGACAATAATGGATAGACTCATGGAGCTAGGTGCCATGGGAAGCCGGATGAGCGGCAGCGGACCTACAATTTTTGGAATCTTTCCCGATGCGTCTTCAGCCGAAGCCGCAAAGGAAGAGTTTTTAAAGCAATATACAAATGTTTATCATACTATGACAATTGGCAGGTGGGAAGAATAATGGTTAAGGTACCAAAATTAAAAATGGATAGTTATCAGCCTCTTAGAGATGTTATTTTTGAAACGTTGCGCAAAGCTATAGTAAGCGGTGATATTAAGCCCGGAGAACGCCTTATGGAAGTTTCCTTGGCTGAGCAAATGGGAGTATCCAGAACTCCTGTTAGGGAAGCTATAAGAAGGCTTGAGGCAGAAGGCCTTGTTACAATGATTCCAAGAAAAGGAACCCATGTTTCGGAGCTTTCAGTCAAAGATATTATGGACGTTTTAGAGGTTCGTACTGTACTTGATAAGCTTGCTACTGATTTAGCCGCAAAACGCATACAACCGGCTCAACTAAAAAATCTGGAAACAGTTCACAAGCAATATATTTCCTGTGTTGAAAAGGATAATATGGAGGGTGCAATAAAAAAGGATGTGGAGTTCCACGATATAATTTATTCGGCATCGGGTAATCCTAGGCTTGTTGCTGTTGCAGCCTCTTTACGCGAACATATTTATAGGTTTAGGGTAATCTATATGAGCGATAACCTTATTGCCGAAAATGTTTTAAATGAACATGAGGAAATATTGGAAGCTCTTAGAGAGGCTCAGAATAATGTGGCGTCAAATCTTGCTGAAAAGCACATAAGAAATCAAATGGAAACCATAATAAAGACAGTGACAGAGGATTCTCATTGAGGTGAATAAATGCTTTTTAATTCCTTAGAGTTTCTTGTATTTTTTCCGGTAGTGACCCTGGTGTATTTTTTGATGCCAACTTTAAGGGTCAGAAATATTTTATTGCTTATTGCAAGTTACTATTTTTATATGCAGTACAAGCCGGAATATGGCCTTTTAATGCTGTTTTCTTCTTTGGTTAATTATTTTGCCGCCCTTAAAATGGTGAAAGCAAAGAGCAAGGCAGGAAGGCAGCTATGGCTTACAATCAGTGCTTTGAGTACTCTAGGGGTGCTGTTCTTCTTTAAATATTTTAATTTCTTTAATTTGAACGTGGCGAGACTTTTGTCCTTCTTTAATGTTTCATATCAACCCCTTAGCTTCAATATCCTGCTCCCTGTAGGAATCTCCTTTTATACATTTCAAGCGTTAAGCTATTCTATCGATGTATACCGTGGAGATCTTCAGGTAGAACGGGATTTTTTCGATTTTGCGCTTTATGTGTCTTTTTTTCCTCAACTGGTAGCAGGGCCAATTGAAAGGTCAACGAACCTACTTCACCAGTTTAAGATTTACCATGAGTTTGACGCTAAAAGAGTATCCTCAGGGCTAAGAATGATGGTTTGGGGGTTTTTTAAGAAGATTGTAATTGCAGACAGATTGGCTGTAATAGTTGATACGGTTTATAATAATCCAAACGCATATAAAGGAGCCCACTATATAATAGCTACAGTCGCCTTTGCTTTCCAGATTTACTGTGACTTTTCGGGTTATTCGGATATAGCCATAGGAAGCGCAAGAGTAATGGGAGTCGGCCTTATGAAAAACTTTGAGCGGCCCTATTTTTCCAAGAGTATTACGGAATTTTGGAGACGCTGGCATATTTCCTTGTCAACATGGTTCAGAGATTATTTGTACTTCCCTTTGGGAGGAAGCAGAAGGGGATATTTCCGAACCCTTTTGAATCTTTTTATAGTATTTGTGGTGAGCGGCCTTTGGCATGGAGCCAGTTGGACTTTTGTAATCTGGGGCGCACTTAATGGTGTGGCGATTGTTATTGAGAAAATACTAGGGATAGGGAAAAATGCCGGAAAAGAGATATATGTTAAGCAAAAAGCGCTAGAAAGCAGTAAAAAACCGTTTTCATTACGTTTTGTAAGTGGCATCTTTGGAATTATCCCCATGCTTTTAACCTTTGGCTTTACCTGCTTTGCCTGGGTTTTTTTCAGGGCAAGGACGGTGGGGGAAGCTTTTTACATCATTAAGCACTTTTTTGAAGGCATAGAGACTTTCAAGCTACAAGAATTGCTGAGTACCCGAATTATTCTTGGCCTAGATCACTGGGAGTTTTATACTGCGATAGGTGCGGTCATACTATTGATTTTAATAGAACTTTTACAAAGTGCGGTGAGCCCAAGCCGAGTTCTTAAAAGGATGCCGTCACCTGTAAGAATTGCAATTTACGCATTTTCTTTATCGCTTGTTATTTGGTTTGCTTGGACAGAGACCCAAACCTTTATTTATTTTGCGTTTTAGGAAAGGAATTACTATGACCCGAAGAAAAAGACAACCAAGTAAGGCAAAAGAAATAGTAGCGTTCTTCGCCAAAGGGCTTATTGTATTAATATTAGCTCTATTGCCTGGGGTTTTGGTCATGATAAAATTTGATCCATACCTCTTTTTAGGGTTACAGCCAAAGCCATATATTTATATACACAATGAGCGATTTCAGATTCCGGGTATGGCTCGACATGAGGATTATGACTTAGCTGTTTTGGGAACCTCAATGATTGAGAACTTCTCAGATAGCTATTTAAGCAAGAAGTTTGGTGCAAAGGCCCTTCGATTACCTATCAATGCTTCATATATCACCGAGCAAATTAAAGTTTTAGATATTTCTAAAAAATACAAGGACGTAAAAACCTTTCTTTGGGCTATTGATTATAGAACTATAGATATCAATGTAGGGGATGTTTATTCAAAGAACGTAAAATTCCCTGACTATATGTACGACGAAAAGCTGATAAATGATTGGAAGTACATCGTAAATCACAATAATTTCTTTTGGGCTTTAAAGCAGTTCCGAATGAGAAAAACCGGGGATAACCCTTTTAATTACATGATTACAGACCGGGAGATACTTAATACTTGGACTTGGAAAGGTACAAACAGAAGCCTTATTATACAGGATTATAAGGAGATTTATGAGGGCAAAAAGAGCCTTGAGGACAAGATTAACAATCTTCCGTTAGAAGTAACGAAAAACACTATTGACCAGACACTTATAAAAGCAATAGAGAGATATCCGGACACCGAGTTTAAACTGTTTTTCGCGCCTAAATCCATTCTCTGGTTTAAACTCCTTGACCAAAGGGGAATTTTAGAAAAGAAGCTGGACGCCCTTACCTATGTGGTAGACAAGGC
>JAAYNX010000234.1 GCA_012520615.1 Clostridiaceae bacterium
CTGTTGAAACTGCCAAGCGCTTTGGTATTGCCCCAAATCGTGCCCAAAACTACCACGCGGACAGCGAAGGTGTAGAACTCAATTTTCGTGTCATGAGCGATACCATAGCCAAGTTTCGTGCATGCGATGCAATGTCTGACAACTGGAACGAAGAAATTCAAAAGGATTACAAGAGACGCGGCGGGAAACACTGATAAAGGGCAGATTAGGATACATTATAGGGAGTAAGTTTGGGAGGTATATTTAATGCAAAACTTGTTCATAGGTAAATTTACAAAAAAAGATCAGTACGAAGGTAATTTTTATCAGGTGGATGATGCACGAGAAGTATCATGGTTCAACGGTCTTAGCGAAGGGGATTATGTGTTGCCAAGCCATGGCGGATATTTTGGTAAACTGCTGAAGTGTAAAGCCTTCGTGTCCCATGACAATGCAATGAGAGCAATTTTTGATGTTATAAAGACGTTTTCCCCAGAGTTAACTCTTGCCGGAAACATTGTATGCTGCAAATATTTCTCTCCCGAAATAAATTTATTGAATAAGGTTGTCAAATCTACCAAGGGCTACGGATTCCATAAAATCGAACTGGAAAACAGTTGTCCGAGCATAGACACTATTGATTTTTATAAGTCTCAAAGAAGATTTCTTATTATTCTGAAAGAAATGATGTCAAACACAAATTTCTTTAAACCTTCTGATATATGTGTTGTCATAAACAACCTTAACGATTCGAATATTGAAGATATACTTGAGTATAACGGCCAAAATTATCAAAGATATAATACTCTTTGGAAGCTGTATCAAGAGAAAATTGACGGCGGATTAAAAAAATATTCACTTCGTCAATTACTTGACTTTGCAGATGCGAAAAAAGATGCTGCACCTAAAAAAGAAAAGTATTTGAATGCGGTATTAGCTGCATTAGAAGATGACGGATACTTTATGGCAGATAACGCCGTATCTTTATATGATAATGTTTTGGTAGGAAGAAAACAGTATATAAGCAGGGGGGTAAATCACTCAGTCGATGAACCAGGTGAGATCGATGATGAAAAAGAGTTTTTCGAAGAGAATCTTTCGGTTTATAGCCAATATGCAAGACTCTTAAAGTTTAATCCCAACATTATCCTGTATGGGCCTCCGGGTACGGGTAAAACCTATGGGGCAATGCGCATTATTGAAGCGTTTGAATCACTGAATGGGAACACGATGTCGTATAAGGAAGTACAAGACGAAAACAGAGTGCGTTTTATTACCTTCCATCAGGCTTTTTCATACGAGGAATTTGTTGAAGGTCTTAGGCCTGAGACCGATGAAAAAGGGAATATCAGATATGAAATTAAGCCCGGGATTCTCAAAAGATTAGCAGAAGAATGTAAAATTCAAGAGCGTAAAAAGAGCATTGAGAACGATATCTTAGCAGATACAACCGGAGAGAGCAAGGTGTGGAAGGTTTCATTAGGAAGACGAAACACAGACGAGCATATCTATAAAGCATTGAAAGCCAGAGAAGAAATTGCTATAGGATACGGAGTTGAAGAAAGTGTTGCTGACTGGACCGATGAGCAGATTGATATGGCTGACAGAACCGGTATACTTAAGACCTTCCGGAGCAAAGTACAAATAGGTGATATCGTTTTTATTTTCAACAGCATTAAAACTATCCGTTTGATTGGTGTCGTTGTATCCGATTATTACTATACTAATGAAGATGGACTTGGCTACGGTCACAGGCGGAAGGTAAAATGGATAAAAGACTGTGAGAGTGAACCTGTCGACATATTAAAACTTAACCAGGGAAAACAGCTTACTTTAGCATCCTTATATGAATTGAAAATAAACTCGGCTGATGCTTTAAACCTTGTCGATGATAGAGAAGATACGCAGGTTCAATCAAAACCATATTATCTTATTATCGATGAAATAAACCGGGGTAATATTGCAAAAATATTCGGGGAACTTATTACACTGATAGAAAAAGATAAGAGAGAAAAATTGTCTTGCCTTTTACCATACTCAGGGCATGAGTTCTCACTTCCGAAAAATCTCTATATCATAGGCACCATGAATACGAGTGATAGATCCATAGCTTTGTTAGATACAGCCCTTAGAAGAAGGTTTGCGTTTATTGAGATAAGCCCTGATCCGGCTCTGGTCGAAAGCAGGACTCCTACCATTGGAGGCAATGTGTCTCCAGCAAAGCTCATGAAGGCAATCAATCAAAAAATAACCGAAAAGATTGACCGGGATCATAGGATTGGACACAGCTATTTTCTCGGCGATGATTTAATATCGAAAATGGACCTCTATCATGCCTGGTACTATAAAATTCTGCCTCTCTTGATGGAATACTTTTATAATGATATTTCTCAGGTAGCTAATATCGTTGGAGATCGTTTCTTTGATAAACAAACTGGAGAAATCGTAATGCTGGGGCTGAAAGCAAATGAATCCGGAATTTCGGATTTCGAAAGTGCTTTAATGAGTATTTATGAAAGAGGAAGTTAATATGTCCGGTGGTATAATCACTTTATTTGAAGATAGAAAAACGAAGGTGGATTTATCTCGGTCCCAGATTAATGATATTCTTTTCTTCAAAAGAATTTTAGGTAACCAGTGCATAAGAATTGATTACGATGGTTCTATACAAATCATGCATTATGTCGGGTTCTTATCAAGAGGGAACACGAGAGTGCAGATACTTCCCAAAATATACGAAAAAGCAGGTATAAAAGGGGAGGATGAAATAAAAGAATCCACAAGAGTGCTTTATAATCTGCTACGGGTATCAGATTACAATAAGGTGCTTCATTTACCAGAGAACATAAAATCCAGTTTGGGGCAAATCGATTTTCTTGAAATATTCATTGGAATTTTTGCTGATAGGATATATAAGACTTATTCAACAAAGATGAACCGTGAATATTTGGAGATTGAAGAAAACAGTGCTTTTATAAAAGGAAAGATCTGCTTTCAAAAAACTATGAAACATAACTTGCTTAGAAGAGACCTGCACTATGTCAATTATCAGAGCTTTGAGCATGATAATGCAATTAATAATGTTGTAAAAACTGTAGCAATACGGTTACTTAAATACACCCGTGACCCGGAAAACAGAAAGAATCTGAAAAAAGCTTTGATGTTTCTGGATGATGCTAAACAGATCGAACTATCACTGCCACTGATCCAATCCGTAAAGTTCACTAGACTTAATATTGAATTTGAATCAGTATTTAATATGGCTAAAATGTTTTATCTGAATATGCAGCCGGAGAACTTTGCAGGTGAAGAATCTATATTTTCATTTTTGATACCGGTTAATGATTTGTATGAGCATTACTTGTATAAATTGTTTTCTGAAATTGATGGGTATAGTGCAAAACATGAGGATGTCCGCAGTTTTGCGGTTACTTGTGAAGGAATAAATATATTAAGAGTTAAACCTGATATTCTAGTCTATAATAAAAACAAAATTGTTCTTGTTGCAGATGCAAAATATAAAAATCCTTGCTTTGATAAGGGTAATTATAATAACATTAACAGAGACGACATTTATCAGGTGTTTGCTTATGCAAAAGTCTACGGCATCAAAAAAACAGCTCTTATATATCCACTTTTTGACGACATTCCTACTCCTAAAATACGAATTATTTTAAGGGATGATGCCGATGAAATTGAGCTTAATATTCTGTGTGTAGATATTAAGAAGAACAATTTTGAGGAAGTAAAGGCTCAGCTTATAGAAGAGCTACTTTAAACGGCATGGTTACAAAAACTATTCTCTCTTAACAGTATTATTTA
>JAAYNX010000073.1 GCA_012520615.1 Clostridiaceae bacterium
GCAAAGCTCATTTCGTGGGTTACTATAACCATAGTCATTTGTTCTTGTGCCAAATCACGAATTACCTTCAGTATCTCTCCCGTAAGCTCAGGATCAAGAGCTGAGGTAGGTTCATCAAAAAATAGTATCTTCGGATTAAGGGCAAGGGCTCGCGCTATGGAAACACGCTGTTGCTGACCTCCTGATAATTGAAAAGGATAGGAATTCTCTTTATCCGAAAGCCCCATCTTATTCAAAAGTCGACGACCTATATCCAGAGCCTCTTCCTTTGATTTTTTTTGTACTGTAATCAAAGCATCCGTAACATTTTTTATAACCGAATAATGTGGAAATAAATTAAAGTTTTGAAACACCAAACCAAAATAAGTCTGAATCCTTTTCAGATCTTTTGTTGGCGCATAAACAGCCTTAGAGTCAATCGTTTTAACCGCATGTTCACCCATATAAATCAATTCGCCGGAATCGATGGTTTCTAGCATTGTTGCACATCTTAGCAAAGTGGATTTACCTGAGCCCGAAGGCCCGATTATTGCCACAACTTTGCCTTCCTCAACATCAAAGGAAATATCCCTGATGACTTCAAGGTTTTCAAAGTTCTTTGTAAGATTTTTGACTTCCAGAATCTTCATATCTATGATAATCCCTTTCTTCGGAATTGTAATAATCTTTTCCTGACCCTATTTGTAATAGCCGACCTTTTTCTCTATCCATTCCATAATAGACGCCACTATATAATTAAATATGTAGTAGAAAATACCTGCTACAACAAAGGGTGTAGTGCTTGTTTGAGATGCTGCAATAGCTTTGGCAGCGGTAAACATTTCCGATACCGAAATAACAAATGCAAGCGAAGTATCTTTTATAAGAGTGATAACCTCATTAGTTATTGAAGGAAGGATACGTTTAATAACCTGAGGTAATATAATCTTTAAAAAAGTTTGGCTTTTGCTGTAACCTAAAATTTTGGCTGCCTCATATTGGCCGGTTTCCATAGATTCAATACCACCTCTATAGATTTCAGCAAAATAAGCGGCGTAATTAATTACAAATCCAATAATAACAGCAAGAAAACGATAGTATCTTGGAAGAGATATTCCAAAGATATAGTAAGGTCCAAAATAAACCACCATCAATTGAAGCATTAATGGAGTTCCGCGCATTATAGAAATATAAAACTTTACAAAGTTTCTAATAATCGCGTTCTTTGACATCCGGCCAAAGGCTACAAACAATCCCAATGGTAGTGAAAAAATCAGCGTTAATATAAAAATTTCTGTCGATACCAGCATGCCTTCTGCTAACTGAAGCAGTAAAACAGATAATTTCAAAGAAGGCACCTCCAATTTCATAAAAGTGCAAAAGAAAGGGCCACCTTGTTGGGGACAGCCCTTTCGTCAAGTTGCATAAATATACTATTTACCAATGGTTGTAATATCTTTCCCAAACCATTTGTTGGATATTTCAGCAAGAGTCCCGTCTTTAGCCATATCCTCCAGGGTCTTTTGTACTTTATCTCTAAGAGCTTCATTCCCCAGAAGGAATCCTACGCCATATTCTTCTTCTGCAAGTTTTTCTTCAAGAACTGCAAGATTAAGATCTCTTTTTTCAATCTGGTAGTTGGCAACAATCTCATCCATAGCAACTGCATCAACAGCGCCTGTTTCAAGATCCATAATAGCTGTATTATAGTCTGCAGCCTTTATGTAATCTCCGAAAGAAGCAACCAAGTCTGCTTCATCCTTTAATGCTGCTTCAGCACTTGAATCGGCCTGAACTACAACAACCTTACCTGCTAAATCAGCTAGTTTTGTAATACCAGAGTCAGCCTTAACTACGAATACCTGGTTGTTAGACATATAGGGTTTCGACCATGTGTAGGCATCCTCACGGCCATTAATTGTAAATCCGTTCCATACACAGTCGATATTCTTTGCGGATAACTCCATATCCTTAGAAGCCCATTCAATCGGCTGTAAGGCAATCTCAAGTTTTAACCTTTTTGCTACTTCCTTCGCTAGGTCAATATCAAATCCTGTAAACTCTCCATTGTCATCTACAAACCCCATGGGTGGAAAATTCTGATCAAAGCCGACAGTGAAAGTACCTTCTTTACTTGTTGCTACGTTTTTTGATCCACACGCGGCAAAGCTGAAGACCAGCACTACCATGAGAATAAGTGCTATAATTTTTTTCATTATTTATTCCTCCATTTGTATGTATAACTCATCACTATATTAATACATCATCGTGCTAAAGTAAAGAACAAATACTAAAAATTATTCCTAAAGTGACTTTGCCAGATCAAATTCCTTTTCTACCTCCGCTGACGGTTTTTCGGTTATCAGGGATGTAATTAAAATAGCAATACATGATACTAAAAATGCAGGAAGCAGTTCATATATACCAAATACACCACCTATAGGGTTAATGATTAATTTCCAGACAAATACCATAATACCGCCAGAAAGCATACCAGCAATAGCTCCGGATCTTGTTACTCTCTTCCAGAACAATGAGAACAACATTATCGGTCCGAAGGTAGCACCAAAGCCTGCCCATGCAAAGGAAACAACTTTAAATATAACACTGTTTTCATCAAGCGCAATAATCATGGCAAAAGCTGATATTACCAATAAAGTAATTCTAGTCATAGATAGAACCTGCTTATCGTTGGCATCTTTTTTCATAATTCCATGGTAAATACTCTTTGAAAAAGCAGAGGCAGCAATAAGCAGATAAGAATCCGAAGAGCTGATTGTCGCCGCAAGAATACCTGCCATAACAAAGCCTGCAAATACAGGTATAAAGAAGTCCATCGACATAAGAATAAATATACTTTCTGAACTGCTTTGAGTAAGAAGAGCATCAGGATATATAATTCTTCCTATTATTCCTATAGTAACAGCGGCTACAAGTGAAATCGCACACCAAATAGTCGCTACTCTTCTTGACAATTTTAGCTGTTCAGGATTTTTAATTGCCATAAACTTTAATAACACCTGAGGCATACCAAAGTATCCTAACCCCCATGAAAGAGTTGAGATAATTGTTAAGAATCCATATTTCCCAGCTTCGCCGAATAAGGGTTTTCCTGTAGCCTCAAGTTGCTGAACTCCGTCTACAAGAGTTGGTTGGGCGATACCAAAGAATTCAAAGAATCCCGGAATGCTCTTAGCGTTGTTTATAACTGCAGAGATACCTCCGGCAGCTGATATACCTACTCCAAGAACAAAAACCAGAGAAATAAACATTACAATTCCCTGCATAAAGTCAGATGCACTTTCTGCCAGAAAACCGCCTATGAATGTATAGAAAATAACAAATAAAGCACCGGCAATCATCATATACAAATATTTCGTTCCAAATAATGTACTAAAAAGCTTACCGACCGTAACAAAACAACTGGCAGCATATACTGTAAAGAATATTAGAATAAACAAAGCAGCAATTGTTGCGATGATTTTTTTCTTTTCTTTAAACCTGTTGCTTAAAAAGTCCGGAATTGTTATGGAATCTGATGCTATTACCGTATAATTACGAAGTCTTTTCGCAACCAACAGCCAATTTAGATATGTACCGATAAGTAATCCTATGGCCGTCCAAATTGCATCACTAAGACCAACCCAATATGCTACTCCCGGAAGTCCCATAAGTAGCCAACCACTCATATCAGAAGCCTCTGCCCCCATGGCTGTAACCCAAGGGCCTAAAGATCTGCCCCCAATAAGATAGTTATCACTGCTGGCGCTGGCACGCTTAGCATAATATAAGCCTATCCCGATGACTATTGCCATATAAATACACATGGCAATGAAGATTTGTAGTCTTTCCTCGCTCATAATGCTTCTCCCCTCAATTATAAACTTGCATAATTATACCAAAGTATTTGTAACTATTCAATTTGTTTGAATAAAAATATAAAAAGCACCCCTTTGTGGAGGGATGCAGCTAAGCTTAATCCAGAACACAAACAACCGCAGGATTTCCCCTAAATGGCTTTTCTGTAAAAGCATCTACTTGATAAATATTCTTAAATCATCCTCCAATATAGGTAGCGATGTTGTCACTATCTTTTTAAAAGTTCATATTCTTCGACTAAAATAAGGACCACACCATCCTGTTTCATGTGTCCTTACATATGTCCAACTAAATTCTTTGTCAGTAATATAAATATCAAACTCGTTCATAAAGTCAGATGCATTAACCGTATCCGCTTCCTCAATAATGATAGCGAAATCTGAATGTTGATAAAAAATATAACAAGATTTTTTCTTTTCGTAATTAA
>JAAYNX010000255.1 GCA_012520615.1 Clostridiaceae bacterium
TACGCTAGATGGTATAATAATCATGAGACTTGAACGCTCCTTTCTGGGAGGTAATGGTGGTTTTGCAGTTTCCATTATACCAGAGGCGTTTCAGGTCTCATTTTTATTATTAAGTTAACAGACCAATATATGTTTACGGGAGGAAGAGGTATGAAAAAGTTTTTTAAAGCAATCGGCCCGGCAGTAGGCTATTTTATTATATATTTTGTAATAAATATTATAGTTTTATTCATAGGAAGTCTTTATTTAGTTATTAAGGCAGAAGTTTTGGCTATGACAAATCCTAGCTTAGTAGAAACAATTCCCGATATCGCAGAAGCTCTGAAAGGCTCTAATATTATGCTTTTTAGCAGTGTTGCTTCTATTATTTTTCTGTTTGTCTGCTGGCTGATAATACTTTGCACTAACACACCTTTAAAAGAAAGGCTTGAACTTAATCCGGTTTCGTTTAGAAGCTTCTGGCCTGTTATTGCCCTTGGCATTACTCTGAACATTTTCATTTCCCAATTTCTTGGTTCCCTCCCCATACCGGAGAATGTTTTTAATGAGTACGCACAAGCAACAAGTCTTCTAGGTAATGAAATCACCTTGGTTCAAATATTGTCTGTCGTAATTGTAGCGCCTATTGTGGAAGAAATCCTTTATAGAGGACTAATAATGAAAAGTCTTCAAATAGGTATGCCCGTGGTCATTGCTCTCATAATTCAAGCTCTAATATTTGGGCTTATGCACGGTCAGCTTTTATGGATATGTTATGCTACTTTTTTAGGTGTCTTGTTGGCCATCATAAGATTAAGGTATAAATCCCTTTACCCCAGTATCCTTCTACATATGTCTTTTAACGCTGCAAACTATATTTTAATACCTTTATACTATCTTATTCCCGATAATGTTTTTTCCAATGTGATTCTCATTACGGTTGCATTGATAATATCCGTGTTTCTGGGAATAGTAATTTTCAAGAAAACCAACAATACTCTTTATGCCAATAATATTTCGGCAGAGAATTCAGGAGAATTCCCTAATCAGGAAACACCTGAAATATGTTTAAAAGAGTAAAATGTGAATCTAAAAAAGTAAAGTCTTGCACCTTTACATATTGTGGAAAGGTGTTTTTTATTTGTAACCCTGATTTGTAAGGCCTATATGTAGCACCATCTACTTTAGAATGTATATTTTTTAATACAATTGTTAAATAAAAATATGAAATATTATACATTAACTCTTTCAAATTTATGTCTCTTAATGTATAATGGGAATAATCGCGCAAAATTGGCATGATTATAAAGATATATAGAAGCAAGCGCTTTTAATTATGTGTGACCGAAGGGAGAATAATCTATGAACAAAAAGCTAGAAGCATGGGTCAAAGAGATGGCTGATATGTGTAAACCTGATCAAATTTACTGGTGTGATGGTTCAGAAGAAGAAAACAATCGTCTGTTAAAAGAAATGGTTGATTCAGGAATGGCCACGCCTTTAGCAAAACGCCCAGGAAGCTATCTTTTCCGCAGTGACCCGTCCGATGTTGCTCGTGTTGAGGGCAGAACCTATATTTCATCAAAATCACAGGACGACGCTGGGCCTACAAACAATTGGGTTGACCCAGTTGAACTCAAAAAAACTATGACCGGCCTATATGATGGTTGCATGAAGGGCCGTACAATGTATGTAATTCCTTTTTCTATGGGTCCTGTGGGCTCACCGGCTTCAAAAATCGGTGTTGAGCTAACAGACAGTCCATATGTTGTTGTAAATATGCGCATTATGACCCGTATGGGCAAGCAAGTATTAGATGTATTGGGCGATGATGGTGAATTTGTACCATGTCTCCATTCAATAGGCGCTCCACTGGAAGAAGGCCAAAAGGATGTTTCATGGCCTTGTGCTCCAATTGAACAAAAATACATCAGCCACTTCCCTGAAGAAAGAACAATCTGGTCCTATGGTTCCGGATATGGTGGAAATGCTCTACTGGGCAAAAAATGTTTTGCTCTTCGTATTGCATCTGTTCAGGCTCGTGATGAGGGCTGGCTTGCAGAGCACATGCTCATATTAAAAATTACAAGTCCTGAAGGCGATGTTAAATATGTTTGCGGTGCATTCCCAAGTGCATGCGGCAAAACCAATCTGGCTATGCTTGTTCCTACCATTCCCGGATGGAAGGTTGAAACTATCGGTGACGATATCGCTTGGTTAAGATTCGGCAAGGATGGCCGCCTTTATGCTATTAACCCTGAAGCTGGCTTCTTCGGAGTTGCTCCAGGTACTTCAATGGAATCCAATCCCAATGCTATGCACAGTATCGAAAAGAATACAATATATACAAACGTGGCTCTTACAGACGACGGTGACGTTTGGTGGGAAGGCATCGGCAAACCCGCTCCTGAACACGCTATTGACTGGCACGGAAATGATTGGACTCCTGAGTCCGGTACTCCGGCAGCTCATCCTAATGCTCGTTTTACAGCACCTGCAAGTCAATGCCCTGTTATTGCTCCTGAATGGGAAGATCCAAATGGTGTGCCCATTTCAGCAATTTTAGTTGGCGGTCGTCGTCCTAGCACTATTCCACTAGTTCATGAAAGTTTTGATTGGAAGCACGGTGTATTCCTTGGCTCAATTATGGGTTCTGAGATTACAGCTGCAGCTATTTCCGATAAAATCGGTCAGGTTCGTCGTGATCCTTTCGCAATGCTGCCATTTATCGGCTATCATGTTTGTGATTATCTGCAACATTGGTTTAATGTTGGCGAAAAGGCTGATGAAAGCAAGCTTCCAAAGATATTCTATGTTAACTGGTTCCGCAAGAACGAACAGGGCAAGTTCATTTGGCCGGGCTACGGCGAAAACAGCCGTGTTCTTAAGTGGATTTGTGAGAGAGTATCCGGAAAAGGCGAAGCAGTTAAAACCGCTATTGGTTACCTTCCTACTGTTGATGCTATTGATACCGAGGGTCTCGATATTTCCAAAGAGGCATTGGAAGAAATCTTAAAGGTTAACAAAGACGAGTGGTTAAAAGAAATTGAGTCTATTAAAGAGCATTATAAGAACTATGGTCCTAAGCTTCCTAAAGAGCTTAATGACCAGCTTGCAGCTCTTGAGCAAAGACTTAAAGGTTAATTTATAAGAATAGAATTAGGTTACTAGGGGTTCCTCAAAATATTTTGAGGCGCCCCTTTCCTTTTGCCCGATTAATAAAAGTATATTTATTGTTACAATTATAAAATAAATTTCTTGTATGTGATATAATAATAACCTATAAAAACTCCATTGAGCCAAGAACTCTATTAGCGGGAGGAAATACATGCTTAGAATACACTATTATCGCTATGATCAGGACTACACTGGTTGGGATCTCTGGATATGGGAAAAGGGGCAAGAAGGCTCTCTTTACATGTTCAACAACCAGGAATTCTTAAACGGTGATGTTGGGAAATTATCTAAAGTTGCCGAAATAGATGTTTCAGGATTTAAAAGCAGGGATATTGGTATTATCGTACGCCGAGGAGGATGGCACGAAAGAGATCTTCATATAGACCGCTATTTTACGTTTTCGGATGATGCAAAATCTTCATCAGAAGATATTTATCTGGTTCAGGATACCGCCGATATCTTTACTTCAATTGAAGATATCCATCTTTCCCCCGGTTTCGAAAATGCGATTTTTGAAAATTTCAGAGAGATTTTTGTATCCCTTCAAGCACATGCGAAGTATAGTCATGAGGAAGAACCTTTTCAAGTTTTTGAAAATGGACTTGAAGTACCTGTACGGAATGTTACCCCTATCAGAGGTTCTAGGGAATATATGATATCCCTTGAGAATGATATGGTTCCCGGTTCAACATATATGATTTATAAACCGGGATTTAGAAATGGCTATGTAGATTATGGCATGATATATGATACACCTCAATTCGATAGTCTTTTCACTTATGATTATGATGATCTGGGAGCTAACTGGAGCCTGGAATCCACTTGTTTTAAGGTTTGGGCACCCACAGCTTCATCCATATTTTTAAACCTTTATGAAACCGGGTCCGGTCCAACTCTAAAAGATGTAATTGAAATGGTGCGCAAGGATAGGGGAGTCTGGGAGATATGCATTCAAGGCGATCTTTCAGGCACATACTATACTTTTAGTTCCATGGTTATGGGAAAGACCTTTGAGGTGGCTGACCCTTATGCCAGATCCTCTGGAGTTAATGGCAGACGAAGCATGGTGGTAAACCCATCCCTTACCAACCCGGAAGGATGGGAAAATCTACATCATAAAGAACTCATTTACCCCACCGATGCGATTGTTTATGAAATTAGTGTTAGGGATATAACCATACATCCCAGTTCGGGAACTAAATATCCCGGCAAGTTTCTTGGCTTGGCAGAAGAGGACACCCGTTCCTACGAAAACATGCCCACAGGATTGTCACATCTTAAGGAATTGGGAATCACTCATGTTCACCTTATGCCGATTTTTGATTTTTTTACAGTGGATGAGACTAAACCTCTTGATAATCAATATAACTGGGGCTATGACCCTACCAATTTCAATGTTCCTGACGGTTCCTATGCAACAGATGCTCATGATGGATATACCCGTGTTATTGAATTGAAAAAAATGATACAGGCGATAAAAAAGGCAAACATCGGTGTTGTTATGGATGTGGTCTACAACCATACCTACAAAACCATTGATTCAGATTTCAATAAACTGGTCCCAGGTTATTACTACCGTCAAGATAGATTAGGTAATTTCTCCAATGGTTCAGGCTGCGGAAACGAGGTAGCAACAGAACGTTCCATGGTAAGAAAGTTCATTATATCATCGGTAAAAAGATGGGCTACAGAATATAAAATCGATGGATTCAGGTTCGACCTTATGGGGCTAATCGATATTGAAACAATGAATGACATTAGGTTGGCACTGGATAAAATCAGTCCTTCCATTCTGCTCTACGGAGAGGGATGGACAGGGGGGCTTTCGTTGCTAAAAGGCTATGACGCTTCCTCCAAGGCCAATGCTTCTAAACTGAATAAAATAGGATTTTTTAATGGTAACACCCGGGATGCAATAAAAGGTGATGCTTTCCATCAAGAAAGCACAGGATTCATAACAGGTAACTATAGGTATAAAGAGGGCGTTAAATTTGGTGTAGCAGGAGCCGTATATCATCCGGGAATTGACTACGCAAAGGTGAATTATTCTAGTTATCCCTGGGCATCTTATCCATGGCATTGTGTTAATTATACCGCCTCCCATGACAATCTTACCCTTTATGACAAACTACTTGCCAGCAGACCCGATTTAAAAGAAACTGATTTTATACGCCTAACCAATTTTGCAGCCGCCATAGTTCTCACCTCACAGGGAATACCATTTTTTACGCTAGGCACTGATATGATGAGAACAAAAAAGGGCGAGCATAATTCATATAACCTCCCTGATGAAATCAACCAAATTGATTGGTCATTTAAATACCGCTATCAGCAGGTTTTTAACTATCATAAAGGACTTATTACGCTTAGAAAAGCTCATCCTGCGTTTCGCATGATACAGTCTGAGGAAATAAGAAAGAATCTTGTTTTTTATCCCTGCCCAGATCATGTAATAGCATTTTCCCTAAATAACTATGCCTACCATGATTCATGGAAGACCATTTTTGTTGTCTATAACGCAGGAGTTTACTCTCATAGTGTTGCTTTGCCTGAAAACGGGCATTGGAATATTGTTGTTGATGAGAATAGAGCCGGAATTGAAACCATCTCTGCTTTTACGGGAGATACGGTTGATGTTCCAGGTATGTCTGCAATGGTTTTGTATGTCTCAAATTAAGGATATTAATTAGTCTGTATTATGATAAAATATTTTCTAATGATAAAGCAGAGTAGGAGAAAATCGATGAAGAAAAATAATCTTATTCTTTACATTACTTCTTTTCTATCCGGTATGACTGTTATGGCTGTGGAGCTTTCTTGTTCAAAGCTTTTAGCTCCGTATTTCAGCTCCTCTCAAATCGTATGGTCAGTAATTATCGGACTTATTATGATTTGTATGAGTATAGGAAATGTCTTAGGCGGAAGAAGCGCAGATAAGCATAAGAGTCTGGGGCGCCTTTACTTCTATATCTGGCTCGCTTCAGTATGGATTGCAATCATTCCATTTATCAGTAAATACTTAATAGCTCTGATTGCAGGTGCGCTTATACTGTTTTTCCCGGTAAATAATCTTGTTGTAATGGGTTCGGCTATATCATGTCTTGCAATTTTCTCGCTTCCGATGATACTTTTAGGTATGGTATCACCTTATCTGGTAAAGCTGGGCGTTGAGGATACCGATAACAAGGGGCGTATAGCAGGCCAAATTTATGCCATGGGTACTATTGGAAGCATAATAGGCACATTTGTTCCCACCTTCTTTACTATTCCTTATATTGGGACAAGTAAAACATTTCTTCTATTTGCTCTCCTTCTTAACGTTGTATGTGCTCTTTACTTTTTCTTTACCAGAAAAAAGGCTCTGCGCAACTCAATAACCGCTGTCTTGCTGCTAGTGTTTATTTTTCTTCCCTTAAATGATTCATATGCATTCTGGAAAAGCAACATAATATACGAGGGGGAGTCCATATATAATTATCTTCAAGTGGAAGAAACCGATGATTCAATTATTTTATCTACCAATGTGGCTTTTGGAGTTCAGTCAATATATAAAAAGGATGGTTCCCTTTCCGGATATTATTACGAATATGCCCTTATGGCACCTTATTTCATAAAGGATATGTCCCCGGAAAAGAAGTTGGATGTTTTAGTGTTGGGGTTAGGTACTGGTACATTTCCCAAACAGCTAAAAAAATATATCCCTAATGTGACTACCGATGCGGTAGAAATAGATTCTAAAATTGCAGATCTGGCCGTAGAGTATTTCAACCTCAAGGAAGATGAGGCTAATGTATTTATAAATGACGGAAGAAGTTTCTTTTCCACTCCTGATGCAAAAAAATATGACATTATTCTTGCCGATGCTTATCAGGATATAACGGTACCTTTTCATATGGCTACCAAAGAGTTTTTTGAGATTGTTAAGGAGCATTTAAAGCCGGGCGGTATTCTTATTGTTAATATAAATATGAAATCCGGAAGCTTTACCGGTGTTCCCGAATATCTAGCCAACACGGTTAAAAGTATTTTCAACAAAGTATACAGAGCCGACCTTTTACAGGTTACAAATTCGCTTCTTTTTGTCAGCGATGACATTCAAATACTTGAAAATTATAAAAACAATATTCGTTCGCAAATAAGTGAAAATCATGATTTATATAGCATATCAAAGTATATAGATAACAACCTTGTAGAAATGACTGATGAAAGGCTTATTCTAACCGACGATCTTGCCCCGGTTGAAATTCTCGGTCAAAAAGCTTTAGCTGAGATTGTCAAATCCGAGGTGGAAAGTGTTAAAAGGAGTTTAGAAGGAAAGAGCTTAAAAGAGATTTTTCAATACTTGACCGAATAGACTTATAGAAATTTAATGACTGTAGCGGAAGTTTTAGCTACAAAGATTTAGCGTTCCGGGAAATCATCTTTCGCATAATCCAGCGAAAAGTTATTCCCTCTCATATTATTTAACCCATATCTATATTCTTGGTATGTTATCAGCAAATCAATAAAATCCCCCATCAATGCCAGAATAGCACCTATCAACGCAAGCTTATTAATGTTGGAATAATAATTTTGCTTATTCATAACGCCCTCGGGAAAGCCTTTAGTAATATGTTATTCTAAAGGCTAATCCCTTGTTCGGGCATTTATCATTCGGCTAAAACAAAGCGGTTGCTTTGCAAATTACCCTTCTTTGCTATTACACTTAAGGGGTTTCCGTCTAGGAGTTGTGTTAAGATGTTTGTAACCACCTGACCATTTTTATCGGTTTTCCAGAATGAATATGTCAGGTCATTGAGATACACCTCTGCCCCTTCAACTGGTTGGCCGTTTCTATCCATTACTGTTATAGTTGACGTCTCACCGGGTTTAACACCTTCTACCTTGAGTACCAAAGGATATTCCAGATTTACCTTCATATCGGGCAGGGTAAACCGCTGGCTCTTCACGCTGTCCCCTACTATCATGGCACCTAGATGCAGCTTAATTAGAGATTCATCTCCGAAAGCAGGCTTAGCCTTAAAAGTTATCGTGCTTAGTTTGGATAATTCGGCGGTTGATAAATTGGTAAGGTTATCAATTGATATGAGTATCCTGCCATTTTTCTCATCAACCCTATGGGCAACTATATTTCCTTTCTTTGCCCAAGGTTCTAATGCCACTTGAATTCCCGGGGTGGTGCTGTCTTGATCCACTGGCTCTACTTTTTCTACGTCATATTCAAAGTCAGCATAGATTTTTTTGAGGTTTTTCGGATTTTTGATATTAATGGTGGTTGTAAAACTGCCGCCTTCTATAACAGTAGGATCTGTTGTAGCTATTACTTGAGGTGCTCCCGCATCCACAGTAAATGTGATCGTCTGAGTTCCTTTGTTTCCTGCCACATCAGCGTAGTTTATTGTTAAGCTATGATAACCGTCAGCCAAATTGATTTCTGTACCAAGCTCGCCTTTTATTGACACATTGCTAGTTCCTTCAATTGAAAGATTGGTTAATTCGACTCCGTCAAGGATTACTTTTATACTGTTAACATCAATATCAGCAGCATTTGCTCCCTTGATTATTTCAGCAGACAGAGGAATCTTGCCCGTCTTTATTACAGCTTTATCGGCAGGTGACGTAACCTTAACCACCGGTGCTTGCGCTATATTACTTCCGGAGTATACTGCACGGATCTGGTCAAAATACAATGTTCCTTTAGTTCTCATATCATCTCTGGAACACATAACTCTTATAGGTGTTTCAATGGTGAACGGACCTTTCCTGCCGCTAGGTATCTTTGCTTCGACATAGTTCCAGCCGCTCCAGTCGATACCGCCTGTTCCTGTCTCTGGCTTATAATCGGAGGTAAAATCGATATAAAAGCTTTGCCCGCTTCCGTCCTTAACGCTTCCGCGTAGCCATGTTTTACTGTTATCGCCATACACCCACATTCCTATAGCATTGGGCTCGCCATTTATAGTAAGCTCGGCTCTGGCTTTTGTATTTGGGTCAAGCATGTATGCATAAACACCTGCTACACCTTTTTCAACACCCGTTCCTAAAGTAAAGTCGTAATCAAGCTTCAATAATCCACTGCCCGACCTTGCCATTTCCTTGTCCTGAATTACAGACACATTGGCTGATTTAGCCCTTACAGCTGAATATCCCCAATCAATAACACTTTCAAAGTCTTCTATCGCATTTGGAGTTGCCGGTATTACAACATCTATATACGCAACTGTGCTGCCATACTTGACAACTATGCGTCCGTTTCCGGTGGCATTCTCAGCCATGGTAAACACACCCTCTTGCGTAATGGTGCCGATGTCACCCTCAACTTCCCAAGTAAAAGAACTGTCTGTACTGTATACTTTTATATTCTGATAGTAGGCTTCACAGCTTAAATCAATTACGTCTCCCGGAAGAAGTGTTATAACGCTCTTGGAAGGTTTAAGAGAGGTTACTTTATCCAGAACTTTAATTGGGGAGCTGCCTGCAATATATTTGTTCGCAGCTACAACTAAGTAATCCCCGGGCTTGTCTCCCACTAACAGCATACCGTTTCTATCAACGGCGCCTGTGCTGCTCACCCATTCTATTGTAGGGGGCAGTTGTACAGGCAGATAGTTTGCATTGGTTGCCAGCACCGAATACTGTATGGTTGCCTTTGGTAAAGCATAGACCTTACCCGGATATACATGTAGAATCTCGGCATCGGTATTGTTGGTTTCCGTTCCTTCTTTTACGGCAACACTGTGCTTGGAAACAAGAATAAGACTGTTGGAATTTGCTCTCTCTCTTCCATCTGATGGATTATTAAGAAGCCCGGGGCTTGAATGACCCGGCATTCTTGCAATAATTGCAGACGAACCTCCGCCATCTAATTGTAAAGCTTTTACACAGCCCAATTTATGAAGGAACTGAGCAACTTCCATACTTGAAACACCTTGGCTTAAGGTATTTCTTCCGTCTGCTTGGTAAAACACCACCTCACCGTCTGCTTTAACCCCAACTGCGGTAGAAGGGTTATAGTTTGAGGTGGGTAAACCGCTTGTAATTGATCCGTTATCTATTAGTATCCGTTCTCCGCCTATGGCTTGGCTTACATTGCTCCATTTGTTCTCTGTATCGTTAAATTGGAATACTATTTCATCTCCTATCCTGAAATCACTCATAGAAGTGAAGCCGCTTTTCCCATTTCTAGCTGAAAGAACAAGCTGGTTTTCACCAATCGGTGTGGCTTTAGCATTAATTTTTATTCCGGCTACTTCTGCCTTTACCGTTCCACCGACTTTAAGCTCACCCTCTTTTATATCAAGAACAACCTCCAGACTGGGTACGGTACTGCCTGTATTTGGGCCGAAGTCACTGCTGTAAAGATAAGGGCCCCAATCATTCTGAGCCTTATTAAAATTACTGAAGCTATACTTTCTGCCGTTGGCTGTATAGAACATTTCCAAATTAGGCATATCAATAACAACCGACCCGTCCTGCTTAAATCCGACGGCGTTCCATTTAGTATTGCTGTAGCTTATCAGCTTACCGTTTTGTATTAATAAACCTATGGGTATGCCATTTTCAAGGTAATAAAAATCGCCGTTAATCCCGCCAATTATTGATACTCCCTGCTTCTGTTCCTCCATCTTTGACATGCTACTTAAAGTGGCGCGACTACCGACATTGTTTCCGTAAGCAGCAATAATCATGGCATCAGAAGTATTGGGGTTAAATGTGATTGTTTGCCCAGCCTTGTTGGCGTTGTTGGAGCTAATGCCATTCCAGCGGTTTAAAACGACGCCTTCGGCTATTAATCTCTCCTCACTGTGGAAGATAGAAGTAGTGCCAAAGTCTGAAATATATGCAATAGCAATGCTTTCTGCTAAAAAAGAAAATATTATGACAAAACTAAGTAATAAAGGTAAAAGTGATTTTTGTACTCTCAATAATTTTTTTCTCATGTATGGACCTCCTGATTAATAAAAAAGAGCTTCTAGGAAAAGCTTAACATAATTCGCCTGCCTTAAATAGTTTAATTGTATTAATTGTGTGTTTCTCTTTTGTTACGAGAAATCGCTGAAACCGTTTTATAAGCCCATACATTTTGCTGGTTTCGTTTTTATCAAAATTGTGTTATTGTAATAAATGCTAGAATATATAATATTTAATAGGTAATGAAAGGATAAAACTATGTTCAATTTTGAAAATGAAAACGATGTTCCAAATGTATCTACTCCCCCAAAAAAACGTAAACGCACTTGGCTTAAGATTCTAATAATATCAGTTCTGGCATTGGTAATAATTTCGGGAGCCACCGTTTTAGGCTACTATACTTTTTTACCTGCAAAATATGTCTTAATGGCAGCAGGCTACGCAAGTACAACCAAAAGCTATGATTTGGTAGATAAAAGTCTTACTCAATATGAGAATTATAATCAAACTTTGCTCAACACTACTATTCAAAAGGAAACCAAGATGGGGCTTTCACTTGATAAAAGTTTTATAGAACAATTTACACCCGGTGATGAGGCGGATGACATAATTAAGGCTATTAATAATACCTCACTAAAATATGATTTCGCTGTTGACTATAAAAATAAAAAATTCACTACCAGTATAGGGCTGAATTTCTTATTAAACCCCATACTAACTGCCCGTTTCTCGTTCGACGATACAAAATTTTCGATGGGTGTGGATGAATTAACCAATAAGACCTTAACTGGTGATATTAAAAAATTAAGCACCCTTTCAAGGTTTTCACCGGAGACTCCTACAGAAAGACTGGAAGCTTTAGAAAAAATTGACCCTTGGGCTTCCAGTAAACTTGTTGAAGAAATCAAGTTTGACAGGCGTGATATTAAAAATCTTATGTTTAATTACTCAAAAGTTGTTATGGATAGTATCAGCGATGATGACATGTCAATAAAGAGAGGCGTATCTACAGATGTATTAGATAAGACTGTAAAATGTCAGGAAATAACCCTAAAATTAGATACTGAAAGTCAGAAAAAAATTGCTTTGAATATATTAGAAATGCTTAAAACCGATGATTCTTTCTATAATCTTACTTTAGCTAACCTAGATACTTACTTTAAAATTCTTGGTGAAAGTTCATACATGGGTGAGTCTTTAGAAGAATTCGATTTTAGAGATAATTTAAGCAAAGAAAAATATTTAGAGTTTCTATCTCTAATGGAAAAAGAAATAGAACAACTCGAGAATATGGGCGTTCTCGAAATGAAGTTATATGTTGACGGCCTTGACATAGTTAAATACATAGTTTCATATGAAGATACTTCTTCAGTGGCGGATGATACAGTTCTTATAGTGGAACAGAGAATAAACGGCCAATCCTTTGACTACAAGCTTACTATCGGTACTGAAATCGATGGCGAAATCTATAATTCTGTTATGTCTATTAAGCGCGATTATGATGATGCCAAAGATTTAAACGATATCTTTTTCAAATTAGATTTATTAGGTAACTCAAAGGATCAGTTAAAAGCCTCTATATCTTTTGAATCCGATGAAGAATCCAAGGGTAAAGGTGAGATAAAACATACAATTGTGTGTAATACGGACTTTGAACAGCCGACCACAAATGAAAAAGTTAGTATAAAACTAACCCTCGACGGTGATAAACTCAGAAATTCAAAAAACCTTGTAACAGAAAGCGACTATAAAGGAAAACTTTCAATAAGTGTCCCTTCCGAGGATTTTGATTTTTCGGAGTTTGGTTTCTATGTGAAGACAGAAACCGTATACGGTGAAGAAATAATTATCCCTGAACCAGACGAAATAATTGATATAGAAACTGCCACGGAGGAGGATTTCATCAAGTTGTACGAAGAGGTTTATTCCCGCATCGGATCCTTGTCACAACTAATGGGTGCATTTTAAAGCTCTTTTCAGGCAAAAGTACGAAAAAGCCTGTAGTAGAACACTTGCACAAAATAGAATTATCATTGCCGATATTGCCGCCCCCCATTTGTCCGGGGCGGCATATAAATTTGTTAATGCTCTCAATGCCCAGCCTTGAGGTGTGAAAAGAGCCAACGACATAAGAGATTCCGGAACCCCGGCAAAGTTCCAGAGGCACCCTCCCATTATCCCTGTAACCAAAGCTATTACGGGAGCCGATGCTTGGAGCTGGTGCGGGGTTTTAAAAATTATTGAAAAGAACATACTAATTGAAGCAGCACACAAGATGTATATAAGAATTACCATCAGTGATAAAGTACCTGATATTAAAACTGTTCCGAAGAATAGCCATTGTACCCCGGTAAAAATCAAGGTTAAAAGTGCCCCCATTAGACAAAGTGCTGCAGTATTTCCTAGGAAAAGTGGCAAAATGGAACCCCTGACAGACATTGCTCTTATCATGGTTCCGTTAATCTTTTCCTCACATAGCCACCCGCTGCCAAAAAGAAGGCTCATTATAATAAAAAGAACCAAGAACCCTAAAGATGCCGCAGCATACGGAGGAATACTTACTGGTCCTTCATTTGCGGCAATAACCCTAATCTCTTCATAAGAAATGGTCATTAACGGCTCAGGGTTCCAATACTCTTCCACTAAAGCGGCAGTTTCCTCCCGGGATAATTCTGCTGCGATAACACCGTTAACCTCAAAACTTTCATTAACCCAACTATAGGTAAAATCTCCTCCATAAATACGCAGTATCTGTGAACATACTATCTCTTTTAATAATTCAGCAGAATACGTAGACGGTGACTTAATGAGGGTTATAAGGCCATCAAGTTCTCCCTTTTGAAGTCCTTCCTGAAAGCCCTCTTCAATAATAATGGCGGCCTCTACACTGCTTTTTTCAAGTTGTTCCAAAGCAATTTTTCGGTCTCCTGTTATTATCTTCAAACCTTCCTTTTTATCAAGTCCTTTGCATAATAGTGCCGAGTATTCAGTTTTATCTTCATCTGCAAGTATAACAGGTATAAATCCCAATTTTTCTTTCCTTTGAGCATAGCCTGTAATAAGCGAAAGTATAACCGGAACTATAAGCATAGTAAGTATAAACAATTTATCTGAAAGAAGAACCCGTAACCTATTTTTTAAAATACTTGTAAACCTCATCCCGCCACTCTCCTTCGCTTGAAACTCAGTATCAAAGAAGCCGCCGTTAAATAAATAAAAGCTAAAAGAATAAGCGCACCGATGCTTTCAAGGGTTTCAATCGATCTTCCTTCATAAAATGCATTTAATAAGCCACGGGAAGACCATCGGTTAATGGTGAGTATGCTTAGATTCCTGCAAGAATCAGGCAGCGAAGAAAGCGGGTACAGGCTTCCTCCAACCACAGCCATTAATAGAATGGACAGGTTAGCAATCAAATCAGCCGCACTTCCGGAGGAGGAAATACCGGCTATAAGAATCGAAAAAGCACCCGATGCCAATGAGGTAGCCATAAAAACAGGAATCATTGCCCCTAGTTTTGAAACTGTGGCTCCGCCCCCGACAACTACCACCAATATAATAATTAGAAAGAACTGTACAGCAGAAATCAAAAAGGATAGCATTAGCTTTGACACCACTGTAATCCAGCTTTTAGCAGGTGTCGTATTGAGTCTTGAAAGAATACCAAGCTGCCTTTCGTCTGTGAGAAGTTTCATACAGGGTATTGAGGAATACATAATAAAAATAGACAGCAAAGATAATGCGTAAAAGATTACCGGATTAGTATCATAGTTATGAAATTTTTCCTCTGTAATAAGAGCTTTTCGGTTTAGAACAATATTAACGAAAGCTTCGAATGCATGGTTAATCTCTTTATATATGTCTTCGGCGGCATAGCCATTGGCCGCTTCAATATTATATATAACGTTTAAAGAAGCCAGCCCGGATGAGACTGTTTCAGAACCTACATAAGCAATATTCTTAACAAGTTGGGACTGTAAATACAAAAGGTTTGACCCCATTACCTTTCCGGCCTGAGGTGCCCAATAATCAATGCTTTCCGAAAGATCTTCAGGTATTATAATTGCCGCTGCTGCTTCCTGTGTTTCGATAAGCTCTCTTGCTTTTTCTTCGTCAGCAAATATAACCTTTTCAACTACCTCAAGATTTCTCAATTGAGTTGCCAAAAGCCCTGTCCAAGCTGACCCATCATTGTCCACAAGCACTATCTTAAAGGGTTCCACAAAAGTGTTATGCTCAAGGATTGGAGATAATCCCGCC
Organism: Clostridiaceae bacterium; assembly: GCA_012520615.1. Classification (GTDB taxonomy): domain Bacteria; phylum Bacillota; class Clostridia; order DSM-8532; family DSM-8532; genus DTU059. The sequence continues at coordinate 15,328 of JAAYNX010000255.1, forward strand.
GCAAAAATCCAAATAGCCAGAAGAGGCAATATAAAAAGCAATACCAGCACTTTATAATCCTTGAGAATAATTTTCAGATCTTTTTTAAACATATTGGCTAATCCAGACATTCAGGCCTCCTCCAGCTTTAGCATGAGCTGTTCAAGGTTGTCAGCACTAGCAGATCGTAAAATATCCTTTACTGAACCAAAATAAAGGAGGGAACCTTCCCACAAAACGAGAATTTTGTCGCACAATTCTTCCAGTTCATCAATGTAGTGACTGGTAATAATTGTTGTATGCCCGGATTTTTTTAGTCTTTTAATCAGCTCTGCAATTGTAGATCTTGAAAGCAAGTCCACACCTGCAGTCGGCTCATCCATTATCAAAATTTCAGGGTCATGTAGAAGTGATGCGGCAATATTAAGCCTTTTTTTCATTCCCCCTGAAAAGGTTTTTACCTTGTCATTTTTTCTGTCATAAAGCTTTAATAGTTTTAATACCTCATTTATTTTTTCCTTTTTTACAGACTTTTCAATGCCATATATCCCACCCCAAAAATCTAGGTTCTCATATGCTGTAAGCATCGGATATAAAGCAGTTTCCTGAGGAACATAGCCTAAACTTTCTCTGATTATGTCCGGCTTTTTAAGTATGTCTGCTCCCTTGATGGATATTTTTCCGGTTTCGGGCTTGTTAATGGTGGCAAGCAGAGATATAAGCGTTGTTTTTCCCGCCCCATTAGGACCGATAATCCCAAGGACCTCACCCCCAAAGACTTCAAAGGAAACACCTTCCAAGGCTTTTCTACCCTTATAGTTTTTGAATACATTACTAACCGATATCAAACTATCCGTTTCTATCGCTCCTTTTCTCAAACGATTATCATTCTTAGTAATACAATTTTACACTATACAGACCACTTCGGACAGAGTGTTATTGATTTCCCGATGGATAAGCAGTTCGACAATAACCCACAAAAAAAGCAGCCCCTACAGGCCGCTTTTTTCTTTTATGTTCCTATTTCTTCTTACCCTTGGTTGCAGCTACTTTTTCCTTCAGCTCTTTACCTGCTTTGAAAACAGGAGCTTTGGAAGCTGGAATCTTAATCTTTTCCTTTGTGCGAGGATTAACACCGGTACGAGCCTTGCGGTCTCTAACATCGAATGTACCAAAGCCAACCAATGTAACCTTTTCGCCTTTTACTAAAGACCCGCTAATGCTCTCAATGATTGCATCCAGTGCAACACCAGCGTCCTTCTTTGTCATTTCCGCCTTTTTGGCAATTGCATCAATAAGATCTGCCTTATTCATGTCAACTCTCCTTTCGGATATTTCTGGCACCATATGCCTTCTAATTTATACCCATATTATTTCATAAAGCAACATAAAAAGCCATCTTTTTTATTAAAAAAGTTAAAATTTTTTTATAAGAAAGCCTGTCAGAGAGCAGTTTAGAACTCTTTCAAAGGCTGTAACCCTTTATACATGCGCATCTTGGCTGATGAGATATAATTTGTGTGAAAAAAATTTTCCAAACTCTTTTTAGGTGAAAACGCCTTGTTTGGGGATTCACGAAAAGAAAACACCATATTATTAAGCCCATATCTTGAAATATATGGCAGAGGTTTTTGTAACATAATCACTTATAAAAAATTAGACAGATTATATGATATAGATACAAATAAAGTTCGGTAAAAAATTCTTAATGATAGATAATTTATTTGGACAAATTATATTATGACGATGAAATTCTACAAAAAAATTATATTTGATATAAAGGGCAACCAGAAAGGCGTGATTTATATGAATAAACTAAAAAAATTTGTACTAGGATTGTGTGGCATTTCTTTTTCTCTACTTTCCGTTACAGCCTGCTCAAAAGCCATAAGCTTTACAAATATTTCTCCTAAAGATGCTGTGGAAATATTAAAGGGTGACAGCGGCGCTATTCTCATAGATGTTCGTACTCCGGAGGAATTTCAAATGCTCCGTATTCCCGGCAGCGTGCTTATACCTAATTACGAAATAAAAGAGAAGGTAGCAAATATAGTTCCCGACAAGGATACGACAGTAATAGTCTATTGTAGAAGCGGTAACAGAAGCAGACAGGCCGCAAAAGAGCTTATTGACATGGGCTACACAAAGGTTTTTGATCTCGGCGGAATAATAAACTGGCCATACGACACCGAAGGAGACGAGGCGTTATAGCTTTATGTTTTAGACTGTTTTATCCCTATGTAAAACCGCTTGACTCAACAAAAGGCCTGTGTTACAATATTCAAGCATGCCGATTAAAAAACGGTAAAGCGCATATAAAAAGATGTGGAGAGATGGCTGAGCTGGTCGAAGGCGCACGA
>JAAYNX010000206.1 GCA_012520615.1 Clostridiaceae bacterium
CAAAAAGTGAAGCCTTTGGCTTGGTTCAGATTGAAGCGATGGCCTATGGTAAGCCTGTAATAAATACCAATCTGCCCAGCGGGGTACCATATGTGAGTTTGGATCATGTAACAGGCCTAACAGTCCCTCCCAATGATGTACAAGCTCTTGCTGATGCAATGAGATGGATGGTTGAAAATAATAAAGATAGAATTGAGATGGGGAAAAAGGCGAGGGAACGAGTTAAAGAGTTCTACCGAATGGATGATATGCTTAATAGAGTGCTAGAAATATATAAAAAATGATAGTAAAATGAGGAATTATTTTGAAGATATCATTTGATGTACAATTATTAATGAATGGTGAAAAAACCGGAATTGGCTGGTGTGCGGATAATATTTTAAGGAATGTGCCACATACTCAAGGCAATATGTATCAATTAAATTGCTTTTCACTTAGATGCAATAAGGAACAGCTTCAAAATATCGAGGTATACTCCCAGTGGGGATATTATATTAAGAAATGCCCTTGGTTTTACAATACTATTTATCGCTTATTGTCAGTATTTTTTTATATTCCATACCAACTCTTTTTTGGAGATGATTCAGATATCACCATGTTCTTTAATTATATTGTTCCACCAGGGGTCAAAGGCAAAAAGGTTGTTATGATCTATGATATGGTATATAAAGTTTATCCTGAAACCATGAGGAAAAGAACTCTGTATATGCTAAACAAATCTTTAATAAAATCATGTAATAGAGCAGATAAGATTATTACTATTTCAGAGTTTAGCAAACAGGAAATTATAAAGTGTTTAGGTATAGAGAAAGATAAAATAGTGGTTATGCCTGTAGGTGTGGATACTTCAATATACCATCCATACTATAAAGAAGAGGAAATATGTAATGTAACAGAAAAATATAAGCTTCCTAGAGAGTATATGCTATATTTAGGTACGCTTGAACCGAGAAAAAATTTGGAGAGGCTGATTCAAGCATATTCGCTTCTTAAAAAAGAGATTCCTTGTGTACCAAAGTTGGTTATGGCAGGGGGAAAAGGCTGGATGTATGAGGGCATATTCGAAACAGTTAAAGCTTTGCAAATAGAAAAAGATATTATTTTTACAGGATACATAAAGCCAGAGGATTCCCCCATATTGATGAGGGGTGCGAAAATGTTTTTATTTCCTTCTCTATATGAAGGATTTGGCATGCCACCACTTGAAGCGATGGCATGTGGCACTCCTGTGTTGGTGTCTAATGCAGCTTCATTACCAGAGGTAGTTGGCGATGCGGGATTGCAGGTTGATCCTTTTTCAATTGACGATATTAAAAATGGCATAAAACTCCTTATTGAAGATGAGAACAAACGAAGTGAATTATCCTTAAAAGGCATAGAAAGAGCGAAATTATTTACATGGGATAAGTCGGTTGAGATTGTACAAAAGGTTTTCGAAGAAATACAATAAAAGCATAATTTAAAGGTAAAGAAACAGAGGCGAATTATGGAAACCATAAAAGAAATATATAATTATAGGCATATGATATATAGTCTGGTGAGAAGAGACTTACGGGGAAGATATAAAGCGTCGGTTTTGGGTTTTTTATGGACATTTATTAATCCATTATTACAGCTCGTTGTTTACACAATCGTCTTTTCAGTAATTTTAAAATCCGGTATTGATAAATACTATTTATTCCTTTTCGTAGCCCTTGTACCCTGGATTTTCTTTCAAGCATCAATTTCCGGGGGGTCAAGTTCAATAATTGCACAACAGGATTTAGTTAAGAAAATATATTTTCCGAGAGAAGTAATACCAATTTCCTATGTAACTAGCTGCTTTGTTAATATGCTTTTTAGTTTTATAATTATTTTTATTGTAGTGGCTCTTTCAGGAGTTAAATTAAATTTTATTGGAGTGCTTTGCTTACCTATCATTATGATCGTTGAGTATATTATGGCAATAGGCTTTGCCTTGATAGCATCTGCAGTTACAGTGTATTTCAGAGACTTGGAGCATATTCTTGGTATTGTCACTATGGCGTGGATGTATTTAACTCCGATTATGTATCCAATTGATATGGTACCTGAAAACTTGCGTAAAGTTTTTGCGATTAATCCGATGGTACCTATAATAAACGCTTATAGGGATGTTTTGTATTATGGGCAAATACCCCATTTAAATACTTTGCTCAATGGCTTTGTACTGGGAATTATATCTCTTTTAGTAGGAGTCTTAGTTTTTGGAAAGCTTAAAAGGCATTTTGCGGAGGAATTGTAGTGAGTGTAATTAGTATAAAAGATATAGAGAAAAAGTTTAAGGTGTACTATGATAAAGGGCAGACTTTTAAGGAAAGATTGTTGTTTAGAAATCGAAACCATTATGAAGAGAGACTGGTTTTGAAAGGCATATCATTCCAAGTCGAAAAGGGCCAAGCCATAGGGCTTATTGGCGAAAATGGTTCTGGTAAAAGTACATTATTAAAACTAATGACAAGAATTATGTACCCAGATAAAGGCAGTATCGAAATAAAAGGCAGGGTATCCAGCCTTATCGAATTGGGCGCAGGATTTCATCCCGATATGAGTGGAAGAGAAAACATATATACCAATGCTTCAATTTTTGGACTGACAAAGAAAGAAGTAGACTCAAGGATAAAGGATATAATCGAATTCTCCGAATTGGAAGAGTTTATAGATAACCCGGTCAGAACTTATTCCTCCGGAATGTATATGAGATTAGCTTTTTCTGTTGCAATAAATGTTGATGCTGATATACTTTTAATTGATGAAATCTTGGCTGTAGGAGATGTTAATTTTCAAGCAAAATGCTTTAATAAACTAAGAGAGATAAAGTCAAAAGGGACTACAATCGTAATAGTTTCTCATTCTTTAGGCCAGATAGAACAAATCTGTGACCGTACAATCTGGATCCAGGATGGCTTGATAAAAGCGGAAGGAAGCCCGAGGACTATCCATCCCGAGTACATGGATTTTATGGGACAGAAAAGACAGGAGATAATCGACAGACAGGAAAGCAAAAAAGAGAAGCGAGCAGAGCAGAAAAACGAAACAGAGAATAATCATAATAGCGTAGAAACCATTTCTCTGAAGGAATCAAAGAAAGCAGTCATATCAGAAAGTAAGCGCTGGGGAAATGGTAAGGCAAGAATATCCAAAATAGAGACATTTGGCGTAGATGATAAAACAAAAAAGAATGTATTTAAAACCGGGGAATCAATAAAACTTAGAGTTGATTATATTGTGAAAGAAAAAATTATAGGTACAGTTTTTGGTATCGCTGTATACAGAAGCGACGGGCTGCATTGTTATGGGGTGAATACAAAAATTGATAAACTGAATGAAGTTGATATAATCAACGATGGAACTTTTGAAATATTGCTAGAGAATGTAAATTTGCTCCCTGGCGAATACATTTTTGATATTGCTATAGAATGTGGCGATGGAATACCTGTTGATTATTATAGGGAGGCTCATACTTTTCAGATATATTCTACAACTAATGATGTTGGTATAGTTAGAATACAACATAAGTGGAGTTATTAAAAAATTAATGTTATAGAGAGGAGAGAGAAAAGATGGACAATAATATTATAAAAATTGATTATGATAACATCGATGTTGAAGAAATAATGAATCAAATCAGAGAAAATATAAAAAAAAGAAATTATTCGCCGGAAGAATTAAGTTCATTAAATAATAAAAAGGATTTTGGTTCTAGTTCTGCGAGCACTTTTTTCGAATTACCTAAATTAGAGGAATATATAGCTCAAAATAATTCAAGGTGGAATATACAAAAAGCGGGTCCAATAAAATCTGACAAGAAGCTGATAGGCTCCATTATTGTTTTCGTGAAAAAAGTTATACGGAAACTTTCATATTGGTATATAGAATTTTTAGTAGATCAACAAACCGCATTTAATGCTAGTGCAACAAACTCTATAAATGAAACAGTAAAATTTGTTAAAGAATCACAAGATATAGTATCGGAGCTTAATCATAAAATACAGAACTTAAATATAATAGTACACAAGACTATTGAAGAAAATGAAAAACTTACAAAAAAAGTGGAATCTATCGAAGGTGAGCAAAAACAAAGTAAAGCAGATATAGATTATTTCTTATTTGAGTCTAAATTCAGGGGGAGTAGAGAAGATATTAAAGAAATCCAGAAAGTATATCTGGATTATTTCATAAATAGGAAGAATGTTCTTGATATAGGTTGCGGCAGGGGCGAATTTGTTGAGCTTCTTATTGAAAATAACACAGGAGTTACAGGAATAGATTATGACATGGATAATGTTAATTATTGTGTTAAGAAAGATTTACCTGTAATATATTCAGAAGCTGTTGAATATTTAAACAACTGCCCAGATTCATCATTGGATGGAATTTTTATGGCCCAAGTTATTGAACACTTGAAGCTGAATGAATTAATTAGCATTGTAAAGCTTGCAATAAAAAAACTTAAAGATGGGTCATATTTTATTGCTGAAACCATCAATCCCCAATCGTTGATTGTGTATACAGAAAGCTATTTTTTAGATCCGACTCATGTTAAAATGATTCACCCTTTAACAATGAAGTTCATTGCTGAGACGGAAGGTTTTAAGGATATTGAATTAAAATATCTTTCACCTGTATCTGATACACATAAGATTCCTAAGCTGGAGTCTATTGAAAAGTGTGAAAATATTGATGATTTTAATAGTGCTATTGAAAGGCTAAATAATTTGATATACGGTTGTAGGGATTATGCCTTAATAGCAAGAAAGTAGGGTTTACAATATGAAACCGATTGCATTTGTAATCCCTTGGTATGGTGAAGACATTCCAGGTGGTGCTGAAGCTGCATGTAGAAGTCTAGTAAAAAGATTATATAATTATGGTTGTAAAGTTGAAGTGTTAACAACTTGTGTTAAAGAATTTTCAAGTGATTGGAATGTCAACTATTACAAAGAAGACATATATAATACCAACAATATTACCATCAGGCGTTTTTGTGTACGACAAAGGAATACGAAAGCATTTGATGCTGTAAACAGTAAACTCATGAATAAGGAGCCAATTACTCATGAAGAAGAGAAGGTCTTTTTCAATGAGATGGTTTATAGCCCTAATTTAAACAAATACATAGGTAATAATATTGATAATTATCAATGCTTTGTATTTATTCCCTATATGTTTGGAACTACATTTTGGGGCATAGAAAAATATGGGTTTAATAGTGTTTTGATTCCTTGCCTTCATGATGAAAGCTACGCATATATGGATTTAGTAAAAAAAATGTTTCAAAATACTAAAGGTATAGTATATCTTGCAAAGCCTGAATATGAACTTGCTCAAAGACTGTATAATTTGAAAGACATAAAAACAGCAGTATTAGGAATCGGCATAGATACTGCATATTTATCTCCTGTGAAAGCTAACCACTTTAAAGAAAAGTATAATATTAAAGAGGATTTTATACTTTATGCAGGTAGAAAAGATAAGGGTAAAAATGTTGATCAGTTAATTGATTTTTTTATTAAATATAAAGAAATTAGAAAAAACAACTATAAACTTGTTTTAATTGGAGGAGGTACAATTGATATACCACCGGTATTTAAAGATTATATTATCGATCTGGGCTTCGTATCAAACCAAGATAAATATGATGCATACGCTGCCGCTTCTATATTATGTAATCCTTCTCCAAATGAAAGTTTTTCGATAGTTATTATGGAAAGTTGGCTTGCCG
>JAAYNX010000219.1 GCA_012520615.1 Clostridiaceae bacterium
GCTAGATTCAGGTTCTAGTGTCCGCAAGGACGTGCGGGTTCAAATCCCGCCTTTCGCACCAAGGCTTCCAAGGTTTATACCGAGGAAGTCTTTTTTGTTTGCTCAGCTTACACATAAAAGCTTCTTAAATAAAATAAAAAATCAATTTAAAGCAATTATTTCAGACAAACGAAGACAAAAACAGTATATAATTAAAGAGCAAACCTAAAGTAGTATTTATTTTCGCCCCTAAGGAGTAATTAAACATGAAGAAAAAAAGAAGAGGTATAATTACAGTAATAATTATCGCTATATTTGTCTTAACAATAGTAATTGTAAATAGTCAAAGCAAAGATAAAACTTTAACTGTTAAAACTGTTGAAGTAGTAAAAGGTGACGTGGAAACTATATTATCTACTAACGCCTTAATACAATCAAAAAAAACAAAAGAATATATGGGTAAGGCACAATACACGGTAGATAGTGTAAATTTTGAAGTAGGTGATAAGGTTAAAGCAGGAGATGTTTTATTAACATATAAAACTAAAGATTACGAAAATGCCGTTCTGCAAGCTCGTATTCAATATGATAACGCACTGCTTAACAAAGCCGAGCTTTTAGAACAAAAGAAAGATATTGAAGACGAAATTAAAAAACTGGATGAAGAGATATTTATACTTGACGGAAGCAGTAACCCTGAAGATATTGCAAAACTTCAAACTCTAATACAGGCAAGAAAGAACATACAGGAAATAAATGATGAAAAGATAATGCTTATTGATAATTCAATTGAGCTTGCGAAATTGCAGCTAGATACATATACCGACACGCTAAACGAAGCATTGGAAGGAATTGTAGCCGAATTTGACGGGGTTGTTACACAAGTTAATGCTACCGAATCCTTGCCATTAAGTATGGCACAGCCTGCTTTTGTTGTACAACAGCTCGATAACCTAAAAGGAGTTATAAAACTTGGAAAATTTGATGCTGCAAAAATTCAATTAGGGCAAAAGGTCACATTAAAATACGAGTCATATAAATATGAAGGTACAGTATCGTTTATTGAGCCGGTAGCATCAAAGGATATCACTATGGGCGCAACCGATGCTACCATTGTGGCGGAAATTGATATAATCAACCCCGATGAACATCTAAAAATCAATTTTGATGTAGATACAGATATATCAGTAGCTAAAGTAACACAGGTTCTGAAACTTCCTACCGAGTGCCTGAAATACAGCAAAGACGATACAAGCGTATTTGTGCTTAAAGAAAGCATTGCAGTCTTAACCCCCATAGAAATAGGAATTCAATCAGACACAGAAGTAGAAGTAATAAAAGGGCTATCAGAAGGAGATATTGTAATTTCAACACCCGCTGAATATATTACCGATGGAATAGCAGTTATACCGGAAGGTGATATAAAATGATTAAAATAGACAATATTATTAAAACTTATACAACGGGAAAAATTAATTTAACAGCGTTAAAAGGTGTATCATTAAGTGTTAAGCCTGGAGAGTTTGTCACTATAATGGGGCCTTCCGGATGCGGTAAATCTACGTTAATGAATGTATTAGGCTGTCTTGATAAAATGTCATCAGGTAAGTATGTTCTTAACGGTAAGGATATATCGGGATTAGTTGATAATGATCTGGCAGAAATACGATGCAGAGAAATTGGCTTTGTTTTTCAATCTTTTAATCTTCTACCTCGTATGAGTATTCTTGAAAATGTTGAGCTCCCTATGGTTTACGCGGGGGTGCCTAAAAAAGAAAGAAGAGAAAAGGCTCTGGAGGCATTAAGAAGAGTGGATTTAGCAGATCGTGTAAAACATCGCCCAAATGAAATATCAGGCGGGCAAAAGCAAAGAGTTGCTATTGCAAGGGCAATTGTAAACAATCCTTCTGTAATTTTAGCCGATGAACCTACAGGAAATTTGGATACGAAGGTAACCAAAGAAATTATGAAGATTATCCAACAGCTTAATAATGATGGTGCTACTGTTTTATTGGTTACTCATGAGCCGGAAGTCGCACAATATTCGAAGCGAATCATACATATGCGAGATGGTGAGATAATTGACGATAATGAGGTTATTGATCGTATAGTTTTTTGAAAGGGCAAAATTATATGAATTTATTCGAAAATATAAAAATGGCCATAGATAGTATAATATCTAATAAAATGCGTTCCTTCCTTACAATGCTGGGCATAATAATCGGAATCAGCTCAGTAATTGCTATTGTCTCATTGGGTGAGGGTGGGCAAAACACAATAACAGGTGAATTTGAAAAAATTGGTGTAGCTACAATAAAAATAACTGTTAAAACAGCTGAGGCCGAAAAAAGCGATTTTATTACCTATAAGGATGTTGGGCAAATAAAAGATAAAATTAGCTATGTAAAATATGCAACTCCTTATACATATAAACAGGGGACAGCAAACTCTGAAAGAAAATCTAAATCAGCTATGTTTGTTGGCTGCAACGAGGATATGTATTACATTGATAATATAGAGCTATTATATGGTCGTTTCTTTAACAATATAGAATTTGAGGAAGGTAGAGCAGTGGTCGTAATTGACGAAACCGCTGCAAAGAGCTTTTTTGGAACAATCGATGTAGTTGGTAATACCATAAATATTGGGCCAACTACAAGTACGAAAAAAGCAACTATTGTCGGTGTTTTAAAAAGCCAGTTTGGAATGTTTGAAGGTATGGTGGATGATGACATGCCGGCCTTTATATACGTACCAGGAACATATCTCGATATACTTTATTCAACACAAAGCCAAATAAGTGAAATGTATATAATGGCTGATTCGAAAGATAATGCAGAGGCAGCAGGAATATTAGCTAAAAATATGCTTATGAATAGACATGGAAATCGTGACCGAGATCTATACAAAGCTGAAAGTCTAATGAAGCAATTAGACCAGATAAACACAGTTGTAGGGATTTTTACAGCGTTTATAGCCGCTGTTGCTGCAATTTCTTTGTTAGTGGGCGGGGTAGGTGTTATGAATATTATGCTGGTTTCGGTAACTGAGCGAACACGGGAAATTGGCATAAGAAAAGCTATTGGAGCGAAGACCTCAAACATTATGTTTCAATTTCTCACCGAATCTGTAATTATTTCTTGTATAGGTGGAATAATCGGTTTAATTTTAGGTGTAAGTGGCGCTTATCTATTAGGCCGGCTTGCCGGTATAACACCTTCAGTTTCTCCGCAAATAATTATAATATCTATAGGCTTTGCTTCAGCTGTGGGCATCTTTTTTGGCATATATCCTGCAAAGAAAGCCGCAAAACTTGATCCTATAGAAGCTTTACGCTACGAATAGTAAATATTAAAATAGAATAAACTGTCTCAATCTTTTAATTATGCTTGAGCAGTTTTTTTATTTATTATAATGATTTTAATAGTATCAAATAATAATGTTATTAACCCTCACAAGAGTATTAATTGTAAGGATTAATAACATTAGTCATCATGTACTTTTTTCAATGAAAGTGGTATGCTATATATATAATTTCGTCAATATAGTAGAACCCTGGAGGATTCAAATGAGTGAAACTCTAAATTTAATAAAAATTACTGAAGGAAAATCATATTATGATGTTCCTAAGATAAATACACTTAAAGAAATGCTTGAAATGTGTGCAAATAAGTACTCTACCAATAGTGCATTTAAGTTTCGTAACGAACCGCGTTTAAATATAATCAATAAAACTTATAGAGAATTTGTTGATGATGTTAATGCCTTAGGTAGTGCTTTATTGAATTTAGGTTTCAAGAATTCCCACATTGCCATAATAGGTGAAAACCGTTATGAGTGGGTTGTCTCTTATTTAGCTACAATAAATGGGGTAGGAGTGGCTGTTCCTCTTGATAGAATGCTTCCTAAAAATGAAATTGAATTAATGCTTGAAAGAGGAGAAGTAGACGTTTTAGTGTATTCTGAGTCTTTTGAGGAAATTGTTAATGATATTTCAAAAAATAATACTAGACTAAAAGCCATAATTTGTATGAGCCCGAAAACTAAAAACGACATCAATAATTCGGTTTCCTTTTCTTTCGACCAATTAGTTAAAGAAGGCCAAGAACTTATAAAATCAGGTTATAACGAGTATATAAATTCAGAACCCGACCCAGATGCGCTAAGTGTTTTATTATTTACTTCAGGCACATCTGCTAGCTCAAAGGCAGTTATGTTGAGCCATGGCAATATATGCTCAGATATTATGTCTCTTGGTGGAGTTGTCCATTTTGAGCCGGGAGATTCGGTGCTATCTATTCTTCCTTTACATCATACCTTTGAGAATACTACCGGGCTATTGTTCCCACTATTTTTAGGAATGACAGTTTCGATTTGTGACGGTCTTAAATACCTTTCAAAAAATTTAACAGAATATCAGCCTGATTGTCTTATAGGAGTTCCCTTAATTTTTGATAAGTTTAAGCGTAAAATTTTAGATGAAATAAAGAAAAAAGATATGGAAAAAAAGATTAATATCCTTATGAGCATTACTAAATCTCTTTCATATCTTGGCTTGGATATACGCCGAAAGATATTTAAAAAACTATTAGAGCCGTTTGGAGGAAAGCTGAGAGTTATCGTAACCGGCGGTGCAGCAATGGAGAATGATACTACAAAATTCTATGAGAATATTGGAGTAAAAGTATACCAAGGCTATGGTCTTACCGAAACATCACCAGTTGTGGCAGGAGGAAACGATCGCGTTCGTAAAACAGGTACTTGTGGCAATCCTTTGCCAGGCGTTAAAATAGCAATTGCAAATCCTGATATCAACGGGTCAGGCGAACTTGTGATAAAAGGAAATAATGTAATGCTGGGATACTGGAAAAATACAGAAGCGACTAAAGAAGCAATTGTAGACGGTTGGTTTCATACCGGTGATTTGGGTTCTATTGATAAAAAGGGCCTAATAAAGGTAACTGGGCGAGTTAAAACCATGATTGTATTAAACAACGGTAAAAAGGTCTTTCCGGAAGAACTGGAGAATCATATTAATAAAGTACCTTATGTAAAGGAATCTCTGGTATGGGGCGAACCTACAAAGGAAGGTACCGTAGAAATCTGCGCTAAGATAATTCTGGATAAAGAAAATATTACCGAGGTTGTTCAATCACCTGATGATGAAGGTGCTATTAAAAAGATACTGGATAATGCAATAAAGGAAATCAACAAGCTAATGCCCGTATATAAAACAATCCGTTATTATGTTTTTGGTTATGAGGAATTAATAAAAACTACAACCATGAAAGTAAAGCGTTACGTGGAAACAGATCAGATGAGAATCTTATTTAATCACTTGACGACTTCAATTAAAAACGCAGCAGGTAAAAATATAGACAAATTAAAAGAAATGTTTGCAAAAGGAGCTGAAAATTGTTAAATATATTGTAAAAAGGGTAGAGGTGTCTATCCTTTTTATTTATTTTTACTAATAATTATTGTAGGATAACTTGTATACAAAAAACAATTGTATTATAATCTTATAGGCATCTTAAATCATTTATACATAACATAATATTTTTTTATTATGTACAATAATGCTTAAACGCTGAATGACTTTGATGCCTTAAGTACTATTGTCATAATTTATATATATTTTTATTTAACCTTAATGGAATACTTAACAACATAAGCATCGAAAGGAGCAATCTAAATGAGTCAATTTTTAGACAGAATTACACAGCGTGCCAAGGAGAATAAAAAAACTATCGTTCTTCCTGAAAGCACTGATATCCGGACAATTAAAGCAGCGTCTATGATATTGGAGCAAGGGTTTGCAAATATTGTTTTAGTAGGTGAAGAGGATAAAATTAATGCCCTTAAAGGTGACTTGAACATTGATGGGGCAATAATTGAAAATCCACTAAAATCCGAAAAAATAGATGATTATGTAAATACTCTTTATGAGCTTCGCAAACATAAGGGCATGACAATTGAAAAAGCAAGAGAAACAATGAAAAATCCTCTTTATTGGGGCGTTATGATGGTTAAAAAAGGCGAGGCTGACGGTATGGTTGCTGGGGCAGTAAATTCAACAGCTAATACTCTTCGCCCGGCACTTCAAATTTTAAAAACAGCTCCTAATGTAAAACTAGTTTCAGCTTTCTTTATTATGTGCGTACCTAATTGTGAGTATGGGCATAATGGAACATTTCTCTATGCAGACAGCGGTCTTGTAGAGAATCCAAACTCTGAAGAACTGTCGGAAATTGCAATATGCTCAGCTAAAACATTCAAAACCCTTGTTGAGGCCGATCCAAAGGTCGCAATGCTTTCTTATTCCAGTTATGGCAGCGCCAAAAGTGAATTAGTCGATAAAGTTGTGGAAGCAACCAGATTGGCAAAAGAAAAAGCTCCTGATTTACTCTTAGATGGTGAGCTCCAAGTTGATGCGGCCATTGTTCCCGAGATTGCGGCATCCAAAGCTAAGGATAGTCCTCTAAAAGGACAAGCCAATGTGCTGGTATTCCCGGATCTTAATGTAGGAAATATAGCTTACAAATTAACGCAGAGGCTTGCAAAAGCAGAGGCTTATGGCCCGATTACTCAGGGTATAGCAAAGCCGATAAATGACCTTTCAAGAGGTTGCTCAGCAGAAGATATCGTTGGTGTTGTAGCAATAACAGCCGTACAGGCACAAGAACAAGATTAGGATTATATAGGGGGATAAGCACATGAAAATTCTGGTTGTAAACGCAGGCAGTTCATCATTAAAATATCAATTAATAAGCATGACAGAAGAGGTTGTTTTAGCTAAAGGACTTTGCGATCGTATCGGATTGCCCGGTTCACTTATTAAGCATAAAACTTTTGACGATAGAGCAGTCACAAAAGAAATAGAAATGAAAGACCATAAAGATGCGATAGCTTCTCTTATAAGAGTATTAACCCATGAGCAATGGGGTGTTATAAAAACCCTTGATGAGATCAAGGCAGTTGGTCATAGAGTAGTTCATGGCGGAGAAAAGTTCTTTAAATCTGTAGTTATAGACGAAGAAGTTATGAAAACACTTGAAGAATGTGTAGAATTAGCTCCGCTACATAATCCTCCAAACATTACAGGTATTAAAGCATGCAAGCATAACATGCCTAATGTTCCGCAGATAGCCGTGTTTGATACAGCTTTTCATCAGACTATGCCAAAGAAAGCTTTTATTTATGCTCTTCCTTACGAGTATTACAAAAAATATAAGCTACGTAAATATGGTTTTCACGGAACCAGCCATAAATATGTTTCTGAACGTGCAGCACACCTGCTTGGCAGACCAACAGATAAGTTGAAAATAGTCACATGTCATCTGGGTAATGGCTCCAGTATTGCAGCAGTTGATTGCGGCAAGACTGTTGACACTTCCATGGGCTTTACTCCACTGGACGGTTTGGCTATGGGAACCCGCTGCGGTACTATTGATCCTGCAGTTGTTACTTATATTATGAATAAGGAAGGCCTGACTACTGAACAGATGGATGCTATTATGAATAAAGAATCAGGTGTTCTGGCTATTTCCGGAGTAAGCAGTGATTTCAGAGATTTAGACACAGCGGTTGAACAAGGTAACGAAAGAGCAAAACTTGCACTTGAAGTTTTTGCATATCAGGTTAAAAAGTTTATCGGTTCTTATGCATGTGCTATGGGTGGCTTGGACGCAATAGTATTTACAGCAGGAATTGGCGAGAATAATGGTGTAATGCGTACTATGGTATGTGAAGGTCTTGAATTTTTAGGAGTATCAATAGACGAAACTAAAAATAATACAAGAGGAATAGAAATAGATGTAAGTAAAGATGATGCAAAGGTAAGAGTACTTGTAATTCCTACCAACGAAGAGCTTGCAATAGCCAAAGAAACGAAAAAATTAGTTTGCGAATGTTGACAAGGCTAAATGTAAACTATAAAATTGGAAGGTAAAGGGCTAGCCCTTTACCTTTTTTATATGCATATACTTTATTATAAATGGGTTTAGAGCCCCTTTTGGAGGAAATATGAAAGTATGTAAATTTGGCGGAACATCAATGGCTACCAGTGAGCAGATAAGAAAAGTCTGTTCTATTATTACAAGTGATAAAGATAGGCGTGTGGTTGTCGTATCGGCACCAGGAAAACGATTCGATGATGATATCAAGGTAACCGATTTGCTTATTGACTGTGCAAATAAGTATCTATCAAATGGAGATTATACTACGGTACTTAATCAGATTATTGATCGGTACGCTGAAATAGCAAAAGATTTAGGTCTTAATGATCATATTATCAAAGACATCGAGAATAATTTAAAAACGAGGGTTTCCTTGAGTTATAATTCTGCAGAAAAATTTATGGATCGCATGAAAGCTGCAGGGGAAGATAATGCCGCTCGACTTGTTGCCAATTATATGGAAAGCCAAGGGATAACCGCCCAGTATATGAATCCAAAAGATGCTGGCTTGTTTTTAAGTGATGAGTATGGAAATGCAAGAGTATTATCTCAATCATTCAAAAACCTTGCAAAATTACGAGATATCGAAGGAATCATTATTTTCCCCGGATTTTTTGGTTATTCATTATCCGGCGAAGTTGTAACTTTCCCACGGGGAGGTTCGGATATTACGGGCTCTATTTTAGCAGCAGCATTAGAGGTTGATGTGTATGAGAATTTTACCGATGTAGACTCTGTATTTGTTGCAAGTCCTAAGCTCATTAATCATCCGAAGCCAATTTCAGTTCTTACTTACCGTGAGATGCGTGAATTATCATATGCCGGCTTTTCGGTGTTGCATGAAGAAACCTTGGAACCAGTATTTCAAAGAGGTGTTCCTGTTAACATCAGGAATACAAATAACCCGGCTTCACCAGGTACCATGATAACCCCAACGCGAGAATTGATAAATTGTCCGATTGCTGGAATTGCTGGAGATAAGGGCTTTTGCTCCATAAACATAAATAAGTACATGATGAACAGAGAAATTGGATTTGGACGCAAAGTAATGCAAATACTCGAAGAGGAATGCATTCCTTTTGAGCATATGCCTTCGGGAATTGACGATATTTCAATTATTGTACGCAAAAAATATCTCAATGACGAAAAAAAGAGCCGTATTATGGAAAGAATCGCCAAGGAACTACGTGTTGACAGTATAAATCTTGAATATGATTTAGCTTTGGTTATGGTAGTTGGTGAGGGGATGACCTTTACAGTAGGTGTCTTGAGCCGTATAACAAAAGCCTTGGCAGAAAACAATATCAATATTCGTATGGTAAACCAAGGGTCCTCAGAGGTTAGTATTATGTTTGGTGTTAGCGAAAAGGATGCCGATAATGCCATAGTAAGTATATATAATGAGTTTTTTAATTAATAAGTAATATAATAAAAACAGGATATAATTGTAGTATGGTAGGAGATGTATTTTTATGATTTTAGTATTAAAACCCGGAGCTTCCCGGGAACAGACAAATGAACTTTTAAGCCGCATAAAATCTATGGGGCTGGATATACATATTTCCGTTGGTGTTGACACAACAATAGTAGGTCTTGTGGGTGACACTACCAAACTGGATAGATTGTATTTCTCTTCTTATGACATTGTTCAGAATGTTTTAAAAGTAACAGAACCATTTAAACAAGCCAATAGGATGTTCCATCCCGGTGACTCTGTATTTGATGTAGAAGGAAGAAAAATTGGGGAAGGAACCTTCGTTATCATTTCTGGACCATGCTCGGTTGAAAGTGAAGAGCAGATTGTAACAGTTGCTAAAGAGTTAAAACGTGCCGGAACATCATTTTTAAGGGGTGGAGCCTATAAACCCAGAACCTCTCCATATAGTTTCCAAGGTCTTGGGCTTGAAGGCTTAGAATTCTTAAAGATTGCCAGAGCCGAAACGGGCTTGCCTATTGTATCGGAGATAATGTCTACCGATGTGTTGGATAGGTTCGTAGAGGATGTGGATATCATTCAAGTTGGTGCCCGGAATATGCAAAACTTTGTTATGCTGAGGGAATTGGGCAGAACAAATAAGCCCATACTATTAAAACGTGGATTATCGGCTACTCTTGAAGAATGGCTAATGTCAGCCGAATACATTTTAAGTGAAGGAAATGAAAAAGTTATACTCTGTGAACGGGGTATCCGAACCTTTGAAACATATACCCGTAATACATTGGATTTAAGTGCTGTTCCAGCAATTAAAAAACTTAGTCATTTACCTGTAATAGTTGACCCCAGTCACGGAACCGGAAGGTCGTGGATGGTGGGAACCATGTCTAAAGCAGCTTTGGTGGCCGGAGCCGACGGGGTTGTTATTGAAGTCCATAATAACCCTAAATGTGCATTAAGCGACGGAGAACAGTCTATTACCCCCGATGAATATTCTTCAATCCTTAAAAAGCTAAAGGAGCTTTCAAAAGTAGAAGGAAAGCAATTGGAGGTTTAATCCATGGAAAAGGTTGTTGTAAATGCCGGCGGTAAAACCTATGAGATAATTATAGAATCTGGTCTTTTTAATCGGGCACCACATATTTTCCGTGATAAATTTCTAGGTAAAAAGCTGGCTATTATAGCTGACAGCAATGTTTTTCAACTTTACGGGGAAACATTTGTCCATCAGCTTGAACAAGACGGCTTTTTTGTTATGCCTATAATATTTGAAGCAGGAGAAAAGAGCAAGAATCTTGCTACATTAAATAAAATTTTTAAATCATTGGCTGATGGCGCTTTTACAAGAAGTGATATAGTAGTTGCCTTAGGCGGTGGGGTTACCGGTGATATGGCTGGCCTTGCTGCTGCTACTTTTTTGAGGGGGATGGGATATATTCAAATCCCGACCACACTGTTAGCTATGGTAGACTCAAGCATCGGAGGTAAAGTTGCTGTTGATCTTCCGCAAGGAAAAAACTTAGTCGGAGCGTTTTATCAACCTGATGCGGTTTTTACAGACCCTAAGCTTCTTGAATCATTAAGTGACAAATATTTTTCTGACGGAATGGCTGAATTGTTAAAACATAGTTTTATTAGAGATTTAAACTTATTTAACAGCCTGGTAAATGATAATATATATGACAGGAAAACTCTCTCGAAAAATCTTGATGAATATATTTTTAAAAGCTGTAATATAAAAAGAATCGTTGTAGAAGAGGACGAACAAGACAATGGTATACGCCAATTATTAAATTTTGGGCATACCGTAGGTCATGCAATTGAAAGAGTACAGAATTATTCTGGTTTATCTCACGGCGAGGCAATATCCATAGGAATGATTGTTATTACTATGCTTACCGAGAGAATGGAGCTTACAAGAAAAGGAGAAACCAGAAGAATAATAAATGCATTAGAAAAATATGGGCTCCCCACAAAATGGCCAGATTTAGATATATCCCAAGTTATAAATGCAATGTCTCTGGATAAAAAAAATCGGTCTGGCAAAATAACCATTGCCTATATAGAGGAAATTGGGCAAGGCAGGCTTATTGAGCTTGATCTTAAGGAGTTGGAGGATAAAATTCATGTCATACTTACGGATTGCATCAAAACCCCTTAAAGGAAACATTTTGGCTCAGCCTTCAAAAAGCATGGCACATCGGGCTATTATTTGTGCTTCCTTGGCAAACGGTACATGCAAAATTGATAATGTGGTTTTATCCGACGATATTAGTGCTACTTTAGGAGCCGTAACTTCACTAGGCGCAGTGGTGGATATTAAAGACAGTCTGAATTACCAGGGCAGAAAACTAATCACTATTTCTTCTAACGGTAGTATTTCTTCTGACGAGAAAACAATTGACTGTATAGAATCCGGTTCAACAGCTCGTTTTCTTATGCCTATTACTAGGCTTGATTCTGCACCTTCGACAATAACTGGCAGCGGAAGGCTTAGAGAAAGACCTTTTAATATCTATAAAGATTTATTTACTAACATTGGCATTACATATAAAGATAATGATGGCTTAATGCCTATTTATCTTTCGGGTAAATTAATTCCCGGCAAGTACAGCATATCAGGAGATGTAAGTTCCCAATTTGTATCAGGTCTTTTGTTTGCGCTGCCGCTTTTAGAGGGTAACTCGGAAATTAATATCATCGGTGTACCGCAATCATTACCATATATACAAATGACAATTCAAGTACTAAAAGAATTCGGAATAAGTATTGAATACAGCAATGATTACAGAAAATATATGATTCCCGGGAATCAATCGTATAAATCTAAGCCAATGTATATAGTTGAAGGGGATTGGTCTCAGGCTGCATTTTTTTCTGTCATGGGAGCAATATCTGGACAAATAACAATAGAAGGTTTAAACCCCAATTCTCTTCAGGGAGATAAAGTTATTCTCGACATTCTAAAAGAAATGGGTGCTGTTCCAACCTTTGATGAAAAGGGGATAACCTTTGAAAGCTCAGCTCTTAAAGGAATTACAGTAGATGTATCCCAATGCCCTGATTTGGTTCCTGCAATTGCCGTGGCTGCCTCTAAAGCAGAGGGAGTGACATCAATAATAAATGGTGCTAGGCTTAGAATAAAGGAATCTGATAGACTTATGACAACATGCAAAGAACTTAATGCATTGGGTGCAGACATTACAGAGAAATCAGACGGGTTAATAATAAATGGTAAACCCGGTCTTGTGGGGGGAAAAGCCCATGGTTCGGGAGATCACAGGATTGTAATGGCTGTAGCTTCGGCGTCTTCTATTTGCAGCGTGCCTGTTGTAATTGAAGGCTACGAAGCTGTTAAAAAGTCATATCCTGAATTTTGGGATGATTTTATTACGCTTGGAGGAGAGGTTGAATTCTATGGGTAGTGTTTATGGAAAAAATATTAAGGTTTCAATATTTGGCGAGTCCCATGGACCAGCTATTGGTGTTGTGATTGACGGTCTTCCTTCAGGCTTTGAAATTAATCCTGAAATTATTTCCAAGGAAATGGGGCGCAGAAAACCTACATCTTTGGTTTATTCAACTAATCGCAAGGAGGCCGATGAAGTAGAAATTCTGAGTGGAATTTACAATGGAAAAACAACCGGTACACCTATTTGCGCAATGATTAAGAACAAAGATTGTAAAAGCAAAGATTACGATAATTTAGTAAGCCTTATTAGGCCGGGGCATGCAGATTTATCAGGGTTTGTAAGATATAAAGGATATAATGATATCAGAGGAAGCGGCCACTTTTCGGGCAGACTTACCGCACCCATTGTATTTGCTGGTGCAATTGCATCACAGATACTTGCTGTGTACGATATTAACATAGGCTCACACATTGATTCCATATATGATTTTCACGACTTAAGATTTGACCATACTCAGATTACAAAAGAACAGCTAATTATGCTTAGAAGTATGGATATACCGGTTAATGACAGATCCTGCCGGGAAAGTTATCTCGAAATAATAAATGATGCAAAGAGTAAGTCAGACTCTGTGGGTGGAGTTGTTGAAACAGCAATAACAGGCGTATCCGCGGGAATTGGATCTCCTATATTTGACAATGTCGAAGCAAGGCTTTCATCGATTCTTTTTTCCATACCTGCAGTAAAAGGAGTTGAATTTGGAGAAGGATTTGGAATAACAACACTATATGGAAGCGAAGCAAATGATAGCTTTTATCTTCTTGATGGAAATATCTATACTAGAACAAATAATAACGGTGGTATTAACGGTGGTATTACCAACGGTATGCCTATCGTATTCCGCACAGCAATCAAGCCAACCTCTTCTATAGCCAAAGAACAAGATACAGTAGATATGAAAAAGGGGAGCGATGCTAAATTAAAGGTAAAAGGTCGTCACGATGCTTGTATTGTTCCAAGAGTAGTTCCGGTAATTGATGCCGCATCCGCGATTGCCATCTTGGATTTGCTCATTGAACACTACGGCTTGGAAGGGGTTAATAAAGGACGGTAGTATTATGGATAACTTTCTTAAGAATATACGTAAAGATATTAATAATGTGGATCGTGAACTTGCAGCTCTAATTCAGAAGCGTATGGATTTGGTAACAAAAGTGGCAGATTTCAAGGCACAATCCGGCAAAGATGTTTTAGATAAATCTCGCGAAAAAGCAGTAATTCAAAATGTTTTATCACAGGTAACTAATCAAGAATACAAAGATATTATCAAAGCTGTGTTTGAATGTATAATGAAAAACTCAAGAGAATTTCAGAAAAAGCGCATAAAAGAGAATAAAAAATCAATTTCTCAGTATGCAGTTATCGGTGAAAAACTGTCACACACCGTATCTCCTCTGATTCATCTAATGTTTTTTGAAATTGTTTGTTTAAATGCTAAATATGTACAGATAGAGGTTCCTAAGGGTGATGTGCCGAAAATTTTAGACAGGCTCAAAAAAGAAGGTTACAGCGGAATTAATGTTACTATTCCATATAAAACAGATATAATGGGATACTTAGATGATGTTTCAGATATTGCACGCAAAGTGGGTGCAGTGAACACCGTTAAAATAGGGGATATATACAAGGGCTATAACACAGATTATCATGGCTTTGGTAAATCTCTGAATTACTATGGGTTTAACCCTGAAAATAAATCCTGTGCAGTTTTAGGAAGTGGTGGTGCTTCTAAGGCTGTGGTAGCTTATCTTCAGGATAATGGAGCCTCGAACATTACAATTGTAACAAGAGATACAAATACTGCATCATTAAAATTTCCGGAACTAGATTGCGTAGAGCTAAGCTCTTTTTCTGCTGATGGCTATAATTTAGTGGTTAACGCAACACCTGTTGGTATGTTCCCGAAAACAGACGATTCTCCAATAAAAAAAGAACAACTTAAAGGCGCCTCGTTTGTTATGGACCTGATTTATAACCCTAAAGAAACACTTTTTCTAAAGTATGCCAGAGAGCTTTCCATACCATGTGCAAACGGCCTTTATATGCTTATTGCACAAGCTATATGCGCTGAGGAAATATGGCAGGGAGTAACATATGAACAGGACATTATAAATGAGATTTATAAGAGCTTTGCGCTAACTCAATAAGCGGTGTGACTGCTATACTTGCATCTCACATGCATAATTTTGGGGGAAGGAAGAGTTTATGAAGACAAACATTGTCCTGATAGGTCTTATGGGTGTAGGGAAGACTACAATTGGGAAAGGACTTTCAGCCCTTTTAAATATGCCATTTACCGATAGTGATGAAAATATCGAAAAAAACTATGGCAAGATTAGTGATCTTTTTGCAATAAGTGAAGAGCACTTCCGTGATTTAGAAAGCAAAATCATAAAAAGCATGGCCACTCTTGATGGCGTTATTATGTCCACAGGAGGCGGTGTTGTTCTAAGAACATCTAATATGGACGAACTGAAGAATAAAGGCGTTATTTTCTATCTTACACGTCCTGTTGATGAAATTTTAAAAACTGTTGAAACAGATATCCGGCCGTTATTAAAAAATAACCCTGATGCTTTATATGAACTGGCCGAAAAAAGAGAACCATTATACAAAAAATACTGCGATTACGTTATAGACGCTTCAGACATAAATAATGCTATTAAAACAATAAAGTCAATTTGGACTAAAATATCATAGTCAAGGTTTACTAACAATATATTTGAAACAGGTTACTAATTACATGGTGATTTAACTTTGAAAAAGACAGACATATTGTATCTTTTACTGATAATGTTAATTGTCTATATTGTTTTTAATATTATTTTTGTAAATGTCCCCAACTCAAAACCTTTAATACATAATGAATTTTCTAGTAATAATGATATTCAAAATCCTCAAGAATTGCCTGATGAAAGTGAGCAATTTAAGGATTATCCGGATTATTCTATGTATGATACTGTACAGGTAAGCAGTGAACCTGTAATAAACGCACGTTCTGCACTGGTTATGGATTTTGAGACAGGTACAATTCTTTATGAAAAAAATGCATATCGAAAAAGGCCTATGGCCAGTACAACAAAAATAATGAGCGCAATAATAGCTCTTGAAAATGGTGACTTGGACGCAGATGTTCTTATAAGTGGAAAAGCTGCAGGTATGGGCGGTTCTGTTATGGGTTTGACGAAAGGAAGTACTGTTAAATTAAGGGACCTACTACATGGTATGCTTATTTGTTCAGGTAATGACGCAGCGGTTGCCATTGCAGAACATATCGGGGGAAGTGTGGAAGGCTTTTGTGAGATGATGAACGATAAGGCTATCGAAATCGGAGCTTTTTCTACTAGCTTTTCAAATCCACATGGCCTAGACGCTGAAAACCACTATACTACTGCTTATGACTTAGCAAAAATAACGAGATATGCTCTCAAAAATCCTTATTTTAATGAAGTTGTAAAGAAAAGAGAATTCTATTTTAACGGCAGAGTCCTTAAAAGTACTAATGAAATGCTAACGCTTTATGAGGGAGCTGATGGAGTAAAAACAGGATATACGGGGCTTGCCGGGAGATGTTTAGTCACAAGTGCAACAAAAAATGAAACAAGATTCATTTCTGTTGTTTTATTCTGTGATACAAAAAATCTTCGTACTTCCAGTAGCCAAAAAATATTGGATTATTCCTTTACCGAATTTGGAAAGGTATTTCTCGTAGAAAAGGGACGCATAGTTGGTTCGGTTAAGGTAAATCGTGCAAAATCATTGCAAGAGGTCTTGGTCTATGTTTCTGAAGATTTGACCGCAATATTGAAACACTCACAAAGAGATAATCTATATACACGTATTTCTTTACCTGAACATGTAATGGCACCGGTTAGACAGGGCAAAATAATGGGGACAATATCTATATTTCAAGGAGATAAAATAATTGCCGAAACATCTTTGATTGCACTAGAGAGTACACAAAAAATGCAACTTAGTGACTATTTTCAGAATGTAATTAAGAAATGGCTTATCATGATACATTAACTTTTGCAATTTTATGAATTTAAACTTGCAAATATACTGTTTTTATCATACAATAGGAAAAATGATGTCTGTCTAGACAAAACGATATACTTGGAGGTTATAATGCAGGCTTTTGGGAATTTAAATAGGGACGAACTGATAAATAGGAAAAATAAACTATCTGAGGAATATGAAAATTATAAAAAACAAGGCTTAAAGCTTGATATGTCTAGAGGAAAACCATGCACTGAGCAACTGGATCTATCGAATGGGCTTTTTGATGATGTCCAAAATCTATTTTCAGTTGATGGTACAGATTGCCGTAATTATGGGCTTCTTGACGGTATCAAGGAAGCAAAAGAGCTTTTCGCTGAATTGTTTAATATAAATACAGATGAGATTTTTATTGGAGGAAACTCCAGCCTCAACCTTATGTATGATTTAATAGCAAAGGCCTTTAATCACGGGTTAAATGGCTTTGAAAAGCCATGGAGTAAACTTGAAAAGATTAAGTTTCTCTGTCCATGCCCGGGATATGACCGCCATTTCGCGATTACTCAGCTATTTGGTATGGAAATGATTATTGTTCCTATGAACAGCGATGGCCCGGATATTGATATGATAGAAAATCTAGTATCAAATGATGACTCTATTAAAGGTATGTGGTCAATACCCATGTACAGCAATCCTTCCGGAATCACATATTCTGATGATGTAGTAAAGAGATTAGCAAATATGAAGACAAAGGCCTCAGACTTTATAATAATGTGGGATAATGCCTATGGCATCCATCATCTAAATGATACACCGGACAGTCTGTTGAATATAATTTCTGAATGCCGCAAAGCCGGAAATCCTAATAGGGCATATATGTTCGGTTCTACTTCTAAGGTGACATTACCTGGAGCCGGGGTGGCATTTATGGCTTCAAGCAAGGAGAATATTACTCATATTAAAAAACAAATTTCAATACAAACCATTGGTTATGATAAAGTTAATATGCTTTTACATGCACGTTTTCTTAAGAATCCTCAAACTGTTAGGGAGCATATGAAAAAGCATGCTGAAATTATCAGACCTAAATTTGAAGTTGTACATGAAATTCTTGATAAGCACCTTTCCGGCAAAGGAATTGCAAAATGGAACAAACCAAATGGAGGTTATTTTATCAGTTTAGATGTGTTAAAAGGCTGCGCTAAGCGGACTGTCAGTCTTGCAAAAGAGGCAGGAGTAGTTTTAACATCTGCAGGTGCTACCTTCCCAAATGGTTTTGATCCTCAAGACAGTAATATTCGTATTGCTCCAACATATCCGCCTATATCTGAATTAAAAATAGCTATAGAAATACTTGCATTATGTGTTGAACTGGCAGCACTTGAATTAGTATTATCATAATATAATTCTTACTTTTGAATGCAGAATATTTGGTGAATTATTACCGGCATTTTATGCCGGTATTCATTTTCTTTAAAACTTTATCAATATATTGCATTTTAGTCTGGATTTTTAATGTGTTTAGTTATATAATTAACATTGCACCTGAAGTATACAACAAGATAATATTTCAACATGTTGTTAACATGTTATGTCAATATAACATTACAACCGGAGGTTGCCCGAGTTGAGAGATATGTACGAAAGCCCATTAAACAAACGTTACGCTAGCAAGGAAATGCTAGAGCTATTTTCACCCAATAGAAAGTTCAAAACCTGGAGAGCATTATGGATTGCTCTTGCAGAGGCTGAAAAGGAACTTGGATTAGATATTACAGATGAACAAATCGACGAGCTAAAACTTCATAAAGATAATATAAATTACGAATTAGCTGAGAAGATAGAAAAAGAAACTCGTCACGATGTTATGTCTCATGTTCATGCCTATGGTGCCCAATGTGAAAAAGCAAAGGGGATTATTCATCTAGGTGCAACTTCCTGCTATGTTGGAGATAATACAGACATAATAATATATTCTGAGGCGCTCAAACTTATTAAAAACAAGGTCTTATCCGTTATTATAAAGCTTTCACGATTTGCAGAAAAATATAAGGACCTGCCAACTTTAGGTTTTACCCATTATCAGCCAGCACAACTTGTTACTGTTGGCAAGAGGGCATGTCTGTGGATAATGGATCTTTTATTGGATATTGAAGAGCTTGATTTTGTTATTGATAATTTAAGGCTTTTGGGAAACAAGGGGACTACCGGTACTCAAGCTAGCTTTTTATCGCTCTTTAATGGGGATCATGAAAAGGTAAAGACTCTTGAAAAGTTAATTGCCGAAAAAGTAGGTTTTTCTGGTGTTATGCCAGTATCGGGTCAAACCTATTCCAGAAAACAAGATTCCCGTATTTTAAATGTTTTAAGCGCCATTGCACAAAGTGCTTATAAATTTAGTAACGATATGAGACTATTAGCCAATCTCAAGGAGATGGAAGAACCTTTTGAAAAGAAACAAATCGGATCTTCTGCTATGGCGTATAAACGCAATCCAATGAGATCTGAGCGAATTTCATCTTTAGCACGTTATGTTATTGTAGATGCGCTTAATCCTGCAATTACCGCATCTACACAATGGTTTGAAAGAACCCTTGATGATTCAGCAAACAAACGAATTAGTATACCTGAGGCATTCTTAGCAGTCGACTCAATTTTAAACATCTATAATAACATCTCAGATGGAATTGTGGTATATCCTAAAATTATCAGGAAAAGGATTCTTGAGGAGCTTCCTTTTATGGCCACTGAGAATATTCTCATGGAGGCTGTAAAACAAAACGGAGACAGACAGGAGCTTCATGAACGTATTCGTGTTCATTCAATGGATGCTGCAAAAGTTGTCAAAGAAGAGGGTAGACCAAATGATCTTATAGAACGAATTGCAAATGATCCTCTTTTTAATATTAATATTGAAAAGCTTAATGATGTTCTTGCACCTGAAAATTATATTGGGCGTAGCAAAGAACAAGTTGAAGAGTTTTTATCCGAACAAGTTTTCCCTTTACTAAAGAAAAATAATGCAAAAGAAATCAATGTTGAACTAATGGCTTAAATATAAACCATAAGTCCTATTGATTTTGGTTCATAAATGCTGTAATATCGTCATATCATCGTCTTGTAATGATATTTATAATATATTATTTAACGGAGGTCATGAACAATGGTTGCTATAAACAAATATAGTAATGTTCCACTTTATTGTCAGCTTAAGAATTTAATTGTTAAAAAAATTGAGAACGGTGAGTTTGAGGCTGATAAAAAAATTCCTTCAGAACAGGATTTTTGTGAACAGTACAATATTTCGAGACCTACCGTAAGACAGGCTATTAATGAATTAACTGCCACAGGTCAGCTATATAAATTGAAGGGTAAGGGCACATTTGTATCTGCACAAAAAACCTATATAAATATAAAGGATTATACAGGTTTCACAGATTCTATTCTTGATAGCAATAACCCATCGGAAAAAAACATATTATCTATTGAAGTGGTGTCGGGGAACAATCACCCTAAAGTTTTAGAGGCTTTTGGCTACAAATCTGAAAGTAAAAACGAGTTTGCCGCTATTACATATACAAACACTTTAAGTAACGATGTTGTTTCATTAAGTGTTTCATATATTCCACTAGCCTTGTTTCCGGAAATATGTGAAGATATTCAATCAAACAAAGATGTTCTTAGAGGTAAGTATCCTTTAATACCCAGCAGCACGAAAAGTCTTCTTGATGTTATAAATACGGATCAAAAGGAAGCTGTATATCTAAAACTTCAACCAGGCCAGCCGCTTATACGTATCAATAATATTCTATATTCAAAAAGCGGACAACCTGTTGAATATATTATAACAAAATACCGAGCTGATAAAACTAGACTTCAATTTGAAAATCATAAGTGATTTCTAATTTTAGAAGCTTATATCAAATATTTAAGCCGGCTACTAAAGCCGGCATTTTGTTATTGCTGCATATTTTGTTGCATGGTCTGAAATTTTTGCGTAGCTGTCTGTACATCATTCATATTTGCGTTTTTAACGTTATACCAACCCTTTTGCTGCATGGCGTTAAAAATCTCATACTGTATTTGTTGCTTATCATTTAAAATCTTTGTCATTTCCGAGCGTAGATTTTCACAGGTTGATTCTGCAAGAAATGTTCCATAAGCACTTATTATTTGCTTTTCACTGCTTAACGCATCATTCATTATTTCCTGTTCGGTTAAAACCGCAGTGTTTTGTTGCATTGCTTTACCTCCTTATTGCTGTTGCGCCGGTTTATTGTGGGAATTTAAATAGTTAAACAGCAAATTAAAATGTTGTTTGTGAAGTTGGGCTGCTTTATTACAGACCGCTTTCAGCTGAGGGTCGTTACATCTTTGCGAATACATATCAAGCTTCTTATAGTTTAGTGACTCATAGTTCAACATGTCTTCTAATATGGTCAAGTTTTTGCTTGTAAGCATAGCTTGCCCTTGCTGCATCGGCTGTCCTGAATTTTGTTGCATTTGTTGATTATTCTGCTGCATATATTAGCTCGCACCTCCATTAAAATAAAGTATAAACATAGTCTTCTCAATGATTTGATATTTTATTAGAAATAAATTTTTGAAAAAGAACTTTTAATTTTTTTGAATATCTTGACTAAACGTCCAATATACTTATACTGACCGAATGGGTCATGCATCTTGCATGTATCGACAGATACACTGAAGGGGGATTGGCTGTGGAGAATTTATACAGCGTTTATAATGATATTGCGGAAAGGACAAAGGGAGACATTTACATTGGAGTTGTCGGACCCGTAAGAACTGGTAAATCAACCTTTATCAAAAAGTTCATGGAAACACTTGTGGTTCCCAATATCAAAGATCCGTACGATAGAGGAAGGGCGGTTGATGAAACCCCTCAGAGTGCATCGGGACGAATGATAATGACGACCGAGCCTAAATTCATCCCTAACGAAGCTGTCACTATCACAATGGAAGATAATATATCTTTCAATGTTCGTTTGGTAGACTGTGTCGGCTACATGGTAAAAAGCGCCGTAGGGCATATGGAGGATGAAGTACCACGAATGGTTAAAACTCCATGGTCTGATTATGAGATTCCTTTTGAAGAAGCCGCTTCTATTGGTACAAGAAAGGTTATCAAAGAGCACTCGACCATAGGCGTAATGATAACTGCCGACGGTTCTTTTACACAGTTCTCGAGAGATGAGTATCAGGATTCGGAAGAAAATGTTATAAAAGAACTAAAATCATCAGGGAAACCTTTTGTAATTGTTTTAAACAGTGCTGTCCCTGATGCGGCTGAAACAAAGGAATTAGCTAAAGAGTTAAGCGAAAGATATTCGAAACCTGTTATACCTTTAGATTGCCTCAACTTAAATATTCAGTCTATTAATAAGGTTATGAATGGCATCCTGATGGATTTCCCAATAAGTGAAATATGTTTTAATCTGCCCGAATGGATTCTATCCCTTGATAGCGAGCATTGGTTAAGAAAAGAAATGATTAATGCAATTAGAGATTCTTTTATGGATAGAAGCACGTTGCAATTAACTTATGATGCTGCTAACAGACTAAATAACTACGAGTTTTTAAGCAAAGCAACCATGAGTGATGTCCGAATGGGAACCGGCGAGTTAACCATGGAAATAAAGCCTGCTGACGGTTTATTCTATCGTATTGTAAAAGAGGAAACAGGGCTTGAAATTGACGGTGAGCAGCGGTTATTCGCAGTACTTAAAGAGCTTTCAGGGATAAGAGGCGAATACCTTAAGGTAGAGGATGCTCTTACAGAGGTAAAAACCAAAGGCTACGGTGTTGTTACTCCGAAGCTTGAAGAATTAACTCTCGAGCCACCTGAAATAGTTAGACAAGGAACTCGTTTTGGAATAAAACTTAGAGCTAGTGCGCCTTCGATACATATGATCAGAGCCGACATTGAAACGGAAATAGCACCTCTGGTAGGTTCTGAGAAGCAATCCGAGGAATTGGTCAATTATCTGTTAAAAGAATTCGAAGGCAAGCCGGAAAAACTCTGGGAGTCAAATATTTTCGGTAAATCCCTGCATGAGCTGATTACAGAAGGTTTACAAAACAAGTTGTATAAAATGCCGGAGGATGCTCAATTAAAGCTTCAGGAAACATTGCAAAAAATAATAAACGAAGGAAGCGGTGGACTGATCTGCATTATTTTATAACGGGAATAAAACTTCCTAACCTCGATTTAAAGCCCTTTTTAGGGCTTTTTTGTTTTAATTACGAACCTATCAAAACACGTTATATCTCACCTTTTATCCAAACATTGACTTTGATTATATTACTTTAATATTTAAAATATTAGTAATAATATTTTAGTTTTAATTTGGAAAATGGTGATATAATACTCGTATAAGATACGCCGAAAGGAGTTTTTTGTATGGTAGATACAACCGGTGAAAAAAGAAAAAGAGGCAGACCTAGAAAAAATCCTAACGAAATTGATGCCCCAATACAAGCAGTAAAAAGAGGACGAGGACGTCCAAAAAAAATACACTCTGAATTTTCATCAACTGCTACGAATAAATCAGGTCAGAATCCAGCTTCTAAAGAGCTTAATTATAAAGCCATTAATGCGTGGGACAATACTAAATTTAGTAAACGAAGTATCATGTCTTTCTGCGAAAACTATAAGGCATTTATGAATAAAGCTAAAACAGAACGAGAATTTATTAAAGAAAGTGTTGCATTGGCAAGGCAGAATAAATTTGTAAATATTGATGAAATAGGCGACACAAATTTAAAGCCCGGAGATAGGGTATATCGTGTCGTCAAAGAGAAATTAATGCTTCTTGCCGTGATAGGAAATAAACTTCCGGAGGAAGGTACAAGGATTGTAGGTGCCCATGTGGATTCTCCACGTATTGATATTAAGCAAAATCCTTTATACGAATCAACAGACATGGTTTTCTTTAAAACCCATTATTACGGTGGAATTAAAAAATACCAGTGGCTTGCAATCCCGCTTGCTTTGCATGGAATAGTCGTTAAAGCCGACGGAACAAGCGTTGAAATTAACATAGGTGAAGACGAAAAAGACCCTGTATTTACTATTACAGACCTGTTGCCTCACTTAGCCAAAGATCAATTAGACAAAAAGGTTACCGAGGCTTTCCACGGTGAGAACATGAATGTTCTTTTAGGCTCTGAACCTGTGTCAGATAAAGAAAATAAAGAACGCTTTAAAAGTAACATACTTAATCTCTTATATGAAAAGTACGGAATAATCGAGGAAGATCTTATATCTTCAGAACTTCAGGTTGTTCCAGCATTTAAGGCAAGAGATGTTGGTCTAGACAGAAGCATGGTAGGAGCCTATGGCCACGATGATAGAATTTGTGCTTATCCAGCTCTGGTGTCTATTCTGGAAACTAAAAATCCTGAATATACAGCTATTTGCTACCTAACCGACAAAGAAGAAATAGGAAGTGTGGGAAATACAGGGGCCGAATCAAGAGCCTTGGAAAACTTTATTGCAGATCTTTGCGCTCTGACTACCGACTCTGTATATACAGATCGTCTGGTTCGTGCTTCCCTGAATAATTCAAAAATGCTTTCAGCCGATGTAAATGCAGCCTTAGATCCCAATTACGAAGGAACACACGATAAATTAAATGCGGGATATTTAGGCAAAGGAATTGCAATAATGAAGTTTAGCGGCTCCAGAGGAAAATCAGGAGCAAGTGATGCCAGTGCAGAATATTTGGGAGAAATAAGAAGACTATTTAATGATAATAATATCCCATGGCATATTACTGAACTTGGTGCAGTTGATAAGGGCGGCGGAGGAACCATAGCAATGATGATTGCCAACCTTGGCGTTGATGTTATTGACGTGGGAGTGCCAATACTTTCAATGCATGCACCATTTGAGATAGCTAGCAAAGCTGATATATATTCGGCGTATAGAGGATATTACGTTTTCTTAAGTAAATAATGATAAAAGTGTTATGGTATAAGGCCTAATTATCTAATTAAGAAACCTTGCACCTGCTGTTATGAGTCAGCATTTTTATCGTTTTTCTTTTTAGGTGAAATGGAGGAGAGGGGATTGCTTTTTACAGCATCCCTTAGCTTCTCATCATCTATATGCGTATAAATCTCGGTAGTTGCTATGCTTTCATGGCCTAAAATGGCTTGCAGAGCGCGTATGTCAACATTTCCGTGTTTATACATAAGGGTCGCCGCAGTATGGCGCAACTTATGAGGCGAGTATTTATCCGGGTCTAATCCGGAAGCCTGTATATATTTTTTAACTAAATATTGAACGGTTTTAGGGCTTATACGAACCTTTCGCTCGCTTAGAAACAGGGCTTTTGGGTCTTTTATCACTTTTAATTTAGATCTTTCAACCATATAAGCCGCAATAGCATCCTGGCATGCCTTATTTAAGTAAACAGTACGTTCTTTGTTGCCTTTACCGATAACAGTCAGCGTATCACCGCGAATGCTGTTTACATTTATTCCAACTAGCTCAGATAAACGTAGCCCGCAATTCATAAACAATACTAAAATAGCGTAGTCACGGGCGACATTTTTCTTTCCGTTAACACTTTGAAGCAGATTAACGCTTTCCTCAAGATTTAAATACTTTGGCAATCTTTTAACAATCTTCGGAGAATCCAGCTCAGCAGCAGGATTATAATCAATAAGCTTAACCTTGGTATGTAGATATTTATAAAATGATCTGAGACATGCAACTTTACGTGATCTTGTAATAGCAGAATTATTTAGCTCACGGCTTGTATAAGACATGAAGCTATATAAATCAGTTAAATCGATACTTTTTATATCATCAAAAGTAATATCATTAACAGGCATTTCTCTAAATTCATTTTCATCAGCATGATATTTTGTTACTTTAATATATCTCAAGAAGGTACGTAAATCATAATGGTATTCTGAAACAGTTTTTTTAGAAATGTTTTTTATAGTAAGCATATAGTTTAAAAACTCAATTACTATTTCGGGCATATCATTAAAATCAAGTGACATTGTAAAGCACCTCACAAGTATTTATACTAATATTATACCACGCCTACTCCCAATTAAACAAAATTTTTATTTTGTCTAATGTGACGTTATTTTTTTAGCATTTGCTATTAATAAACTCATTCATATACATGCTACTTCTTTGCTTCTTACTCTGCTTCTCATTTATATTCCTGCGTAATCTTTAGCAAGCCTTTATCCAGTGGCCTTAATAAATTGTCAATTATAGCATTGCCAGAGTTCTCGCTTAACCAGGTTTCTATATTAGAATCATTAATAATAACCGGCATTCTATCATGTATTGGTCTTATATCATCATTAGCCTGAGCTGTAAGTATTGTAAAATAAGGACTTGGGATACCATCCTGATTTTTAAAAAACCAGTAAAACCCTGCTAAATACATCATTCTGGAGTCTATAAATGATATATAATGCTTAATTCGTTTTTTATTGTTCTCATCTTTCTTCCACTCGAAGAAACCTCTTGCAGGAATCAAACATCTACGTTTAGAAAACGGTATCTTGAACATTGGTTTTTCCCTAACGGTTTCACTTCTTGCATTTATTAAAGGTCTACCCTTTATAACAGGAAATCCCCATTTAATCGCATGAACTTCATGGCGAATATTTCCCAACGAATCGTTTAATTCAGAATCATATTTATGATTTGGGGTTATTACAGGCACATAGTCACCAGGGTACATCTCACCTGCTTTTTTTAGTAATTCTTTTTCAATTTTATTTACTAATCCTGCAAAATCATCTAGATCTTTTTCAGGAACATAAAATCTACCGCACATATATAATTCCCTTTTTCATATTAACGTTATGATGTTATTACAACATTACTAGGTTGAAATATTTTAATATGTAAACATATTAAAAATTCTTGTTGCTTAATAATCTTGTTGTATTTGAAATAATAAAGACTAAACGTTAACATCGTTTAGCCTTTAATCATAATCTTTTGACAAATATCAAACTTCCATAATCTCATTAATTTTTAATTCAACGATTTTATCTACCTTTTCTATATATTCATCGGTGAATTTTTGTATGTCTTTTTCAGCAATCTTTAGTTCGTCTTCAGTTATTTCCTTCGCTTTTTCACTTTTTTTGAAGGTTTCTACTGCGTCACGGCGAATCTGTCTTATTGCAATCTTATTATTCTCACCAAGCTTTTTTACTTCCTTGGTAAGATCTATTCTTCTCTCTTCAGTTAATGGAGGAAATACCAAGCGAATGGCCTTCCCATCATTATTAGGGTTTAACCCAAGATCCGACATTTGAATTGCTTTGACAATATCATTAAGTATTTTACCGTCCCAAGGCTGAATAATTATTTGCCTTGCTTCAGGAACTTGAATATTAGCTAATTGAGATATTAATGTAGGTGTTCCATAATAATTGACAGTAATCTTGTCCAAGACACGAGGGTTTGCTCTGCCTGCACGGATTGCCCCCAATTCCTCTTTTAAAAAACTAAGTGATTTATCCATCTTCTTAGTAAACTCATCATAATTCTTAACCATTTTATTAAACCTCCTTAGCTACAAATGTACCAACTTTCTCACCATTTAAAACTTTTATAATATTTCCCGGTTCTTTTATACTAAAAACATGTAAAGGGATATTGTTGTCCATGCAAAGAGACGTTGCTGTTGTATCCATTACCCCTAATTGGCGTTGTAATACTTCAAAAAATGTTATGTTATCAAATTTCCTAGCATTAGGATTTAGTTTAGGATCACTGTCATATACACCATCAACATTTTTAGCCAATAGAATTACTTCTGCTTCTATCTCAGCAGCTCTTAAGACTGCTGCAGTATCAGTAGAAAAATAAGGGTTCCCTGTCCCACAAGCAAAAATTACTACCCGCTTTTTTTCAAGATGCCTTACTGCTCTTCTTCTAATGTATGATTCGGCGATTCTTGGCATATCAATAGCTGTTTGTACTCTGGTAGGCACTCCTCTGGCTTCCAATGAGTCCTGCAGGGCTAATGAATTCATAACAGTTGCTAACATTCCCATATGGTCTGCTGTTGTTCTATCCATTCCTTTGCTGCTTCGCCCGCGCCAGAAGTTCCCTCCTCCCACAACTATTCCTATTTCAACTCCCATGTCCCATGCAGATTTTATTTTGTCACTGATGTCATTTAAAATTGATGAGTCAATACCTATGCTTTTCGTGCTCGATAATGCTTCCCCACTAACTTTTAACATAATTCGCTTAAACTTTAATCCCATAAAACCTCCATAAACATTTCTATTTTAATATCGGGATAAGCCCTATTTAAAAAAAGAAGGTATATGATAAATTATCAATATACCTCCTTCTTTAAAATTACTTTATTTGCTTCATTACTTCATCAGCAAAGTTCTCTTCCTTCTTTTCTATACCCTCGCCCATTTCAAAACGAACAAATCTTCTGATGCTGATGTTTTCACCAATTGTTGAAATTTTCTCCTGAAGAACCTGCTGAACAGTTTTATCACTGTCTTTTATAAAAGGTTGTTCAAGTAAGCATATCTCATTGTAATATTTTTCGATTCTGCCGTTTACCATCTTCTCAGCAATATTAGCAGGTTTACCCTCGTTAATTGCCTGAGCCTTTAATATTTCCTTTTCTTTCTCTATTAACTCTGCAGGAACATCTTCTCTCTTAACAAATGTAGGATTCATTGCAGCGATTTGCATTGCAACATCCTTAACAAATGAACGGAATTCTTCATTTTTTGCAGCGAAGTCAGTTTCAATATTGACCTCTACTAAAACGCCGATACGGCCGCCGCCATGAATGTATGATTCTACAATACCTTCAGAAGCAATTCTGCCTGCTTTTTTAGCTGCTTTTGCAATACCCTTTTCACGAAGGTACTCGGCTGCTTTTTCCAAATCGCCATTAGTCTCAATAAGAGCTTTTTTACAATCCATCATACCTGCGCCGGTGCGATCACGAAGATCTTTTACCATACTAGCACTAATTTCCATTATATTTACCTCCTAAACGTGTTACGTACTATTTATTCGTCTCCAACTATTTCTTCTGAATCCGGGTCTTCGTCGGCAGTTTCTACAGGAACTTTATCAATATCAGTGTTTTCATTACCTGCATCTGCATCTATTGCAGCTGAACCCATTTCACCCTGTTTTGATTCAATGATAGCATCTGCAATTTTTCCGCTGATAAGTTTTACTGCTCTGATGGCGTCATCATTTCCGGGAATTACATAGTCTACTTCATCAGGATCACAGTTAGTATCAACAATAGCTACAATAGGAATACCCAAGATTCTTGCTTCCAGTATAGCATTTCTTTCCTTCTTAGGATCTACAATAAATAATGCTACCGGAAGTTTTTTCATTCCAACGATACCACCAAGATTCTTCTCCAATTTTTCCATTTCAAGATTCAATCTACTTACTTCTTTCTTGGGAAGAACTTCAAAAATACCGTCAGATTCCATCTTTTTAAGTTCCAGAAGACGATCAATGCTCTTACGGATGGTTTTAAAGTTGGTAAGCATACCACCAAGCCATCTGTTGTTTACATAGTATTGCCCACAACGTTCAGCCTCTTCTTTAATTGCATCTTGTGCTTGCTTTTTTGTACCGACGAAAAGAATGTTTCCGCCATCCATTACAAGGTCTCTGATGAAAAAATATGCTTCATCAATTTTCTTTACTGTTTTTTGAAGATCAATGATATAAATACCATTTCTTTCTGTGAAGATGTATTCCGCCATTTTGGGGTTCCATCTTCTTGTCTGGTGCCCGAAGTGCACACCTGCTTCCAGCAGCTGTTTCATTGAAATTACTGACATAATAATGTCCTCCTTGTTTTTTCCTCCGCCATCTTCTTCTTTACATAGGACACAATAATTTTTGTGCACACCTCTGTAAATCTGATAGCGTGTGTATTAAAAAAATACCCGTAATATTATATCATACGGGTATTTTAATTGACAAGTACTAATTCTAATTATCTAAATCATGATTTGGATTTCGTTTAACAATAATTGCAGCCTTAGTAATAGCTGAAATCACATCTACCTCAAATTGTGCCATAAGGTTGTTTATTTTGGAGTATATCTCGCCTTTTTGTGTGACTATGTATTGAGGAGGTAAATCATTCAGTGCTTTAGCGGCAATATCATACTTACATCTATCACAAGTGCACATATTTATATCTTTTAAAATGTCTTCCATAGCAGCAAAAACAATCTCTTCCATATAGTTTTTCATTTGGTGCATAAAAAAGCCCTCCTGTATTGTTCTAAATAAATTCTAGCATATTATTTAATAAAAATATACAACACTTTTCTACAATTTATTAATAAATTTTTTATTTTTTAAAAATGGTTTTTCAAAAACACGTTTAATTTTAATGAGGAAGGGTTCATTTAAATCAATCGGCTTAATAAGAATAGTGTAAATTCCCTGTAAATTCCCGCCCAACACATCTGTAAATAGCTGGTCGCCAAGGATAGCAACTTCCTTATTAGTAAGCCCCATTTTCTCGATTGCTTTTTTAAAGCCACTGCCCAAAGGCTTGTGTGCTTTATATATATAATCAATGTCTAAAGGTTCGCAAAAAAGCTCCACGCGCCTTTTGCCGCCGTTTGAAACTATAATCGCTTTGATTCCATGTTCTTTAAGAGATCTGATAAAGCTAATAACTTTCTCGTCAGCTTCTTTTATATGGGTTGCGACTAATGTATTATCAACATCTAAAATAAGACCAGATATTCCTTTATTCTTAAGCATTTCAGGCGTTATATCATAAAATGAATTTACATAAGCATCAGGGGTTAAAAACTTTTTCATTTGATCCTCCAGCATATGTTATCTTTAGCAGTATTGTTATTAGCATTAGCTTACACTAGATAAAAAAATCATGCAATAACATATAATAAAATACATGTTACACAAAATGAAAAACCTGCATGAAACTTTTTGCTGTGTTGTTAAATAAATCTTTCTAAGATACAAAATCAACCAATGTATTTATTGTTTCCCAAGTTAAAATGTGATATATTGTAAGCAAATATATGAATTGAGGAGGTCACTCAATGAAAACATCTGCAATTATTGCTAAGACATTTCCATTTATGCTGATTCGTTTACTTGCTTACTTAGTCTTTTTCATCGGTATTTGTATTTACACGGCAATAGTGGTGTGGATTCTCGGCGCTATTGAACCTGAGGGATTCTTTGCGTTTGTAAGCTTTGCTATATTTGGCGGCGGTGGCTGGGCTATCTATAGGTTTGTCAGAGATTACATAAACTATATGATAAAAGCAGCTCATGTAGCCGTTATTGCTGATATGGCTATCAAAGGTGGTGTGCCCGAAGGCTTTAACATGTACAATTACGGTGTTTCAAAGGTTAAGAAATTCTTTGTAGCATCAAATGTACTTTTTGGTGTTGATAGGCTTGTAAGTGGAAGTGTTAGACAAATACAGCGTGTTTTCGGCGGTATTGGAGAATTCTTAAAATTCATACCCGGAGTAAAAGCCTTTACACAAATATTAAACATGTTTGTTGACATTATCTTAAATTATCTTGATGAATGCATTTTGGCATATATTTTCTTAAATGAAGGGCAAAATGTTTGGAAGAGCGCAGCAGATGGTGTAGTTTTATATGCGCAGAATTGGAAGACAATCCTTAAAACAGGCGGAAAGATTCTTGCATTCCTTATAGTGTTTTTCTTGGTATCCTTCTTAATTTTTAATGGAATATTTGCAGGTATATTTAGTGGGATAGACGGTCTTGGCGGTATCGCTATGCCGATAGCATGGGTTCTTACAGTAGCATTTGTATTAGTTTTAAAATGGGCAATTCTTGACTCAATTATTATGATTTATATGATGACCAATTACCTCAAGGTAGCTTACGGTGCTCAACCCAGTTATGACCTATATGGTAAGCTGCAAGGCATGAGCAAGAAATTTAAAGAGCTTTTTGGAAAGGCCCAAGAAGCCCAGAATACAGCTTCTCCATCTGCCGGTGCTCCGGTATAATTCGGTAAAAATACAAAGGTGCTGTCTCAATGTGAAAACAAATTATGAGACAGCACCTCATTTACGCCATCATTTCTTTAAAAATCTCATACTCCGTAACAGGTGCTTTACAAGAATGTTTTTCACATATAAATACTGCGGTTTTCCCTGCTGTATTCTTATATGATTCTATAAAAGGCGCTACCTCACTTAAGGTTTTATCATTTTCACTATATACCATAGAAACTGTATAAGGTCTAAATTTTCCATTGATGACTTCTATAAAATCATTTGCATTTTTCATGATATCAGTTGATATTATTATTTCTTGTCCTTTTGAAAGACTGAATAATAACGCCATTAGGCTATATGCATAACTGATTGGTTGAGCCATAATGCTATCAGAAAAAGTTCTAAGAATTTGATTAGCTTTTTCCTCAAACTCATATTGTCCTGTGAGCCGACTTAATCTCATAAAATTTAAGGCCGAGACAGAGTTGCCGGAAGGAATTGCACCATCGTATACTTCTTTTGGCCTTGTAATCAATTTTTCACCGTCATTTCCGTAAAGAAAAAGTCCGCCGTTTTCTTCATCCCAAAACAGTGATAATAGCTCATTTGAAAAGGAAACAGCTCTTTTTAGAAAGTCCGCTTCATACGTTGTTTCATAAAGCTCAATCAATCCAAGTATGAAAAAGGCATAATCCTCTAGGTATGCAGGAAAACTTGCTTCACCATCGCGATATCTTGAAAGTAATCTTCCATCCTCTCGTATAAGATTATCAATTATAAAATTAGTAGCTTTAATAGCCGCATTAGTGAATTTATTTTCATGAAGTACCCTTCCTGCAATAGCCATAGCCGCTATCATAAGCCCATTCCATGAAGCCAGTATTTTATCGTCTTTAAGTGGATGGATTCTCTTTTCTCTACATTCAAAAAGCTTTTTCCTTGATTCTGTCATCGTATTTAAATTCTCATAAGGCAAATTGTTATTAATCAAATTTGGAATGTTCTTTCCCTCAAAATTGCCTTTTGAGGTTATATTATAGAAAGAAGCGTATGCCCTTCCCTCTTCTTGCCCCAGATTCGTGTATATTTCTTCAAGATCCCATAAATAAAACTTTCCTTCTACCCCTTCTGAATCAGCATCCTCAGCGCAATAAAAGCCGCCTTCAGGGGAGGTCATATCTCTTAATATATAGGTTAAAATATCCCGGGCAATTGACCCGTATTTTTCTTTTTTAGTTGCTTGATAGGTTTCAAGATAAGTAATAGCTAATAGTGCATTATCATATAACATTTTTTCAAAATGAGGAACTAGCCATTTATTATCAGTTGAATATCTAGAAAATCCAAATCCGATATGATCATATATACCGCCTCTGTACATTGCATCAAGGGTTTTTTCAACCATTTGAAGTGCCTTAGGATTATCTGTGCGTTTCCAGTATCTTAATAAAAACATTAGGTTATGAGGCGTAGGAAATTTGGGAGAATGTCCGAACCCTCCATATATAGAATCAAAATACTGTTCAAAATTATTAAATGCTACATCAAATATTTCTTCCGATATATCATTCATACTGGGAATTCGATCACGTGCTATAAACTCCGATATTTTTTCTCCGGATTCTAGAAGTAATCTCCTGTTATTTACCCATTCTTTAGAAACAGCTTTTAAAATGGTCATCAGCCCTTGCATACCCATGCGATCATTCTTTGGAAAATATGTCCCTGCAAAGAATGGCTTTTGCTCAGGTGTCATAATTATTGTAAGAGGCCAACCACCGCTTCCGGTAAGGGCCTGACAAACGTTCATATATATAGTATCAATATCAGGCCTTTCCTCCCTATCTACCTTTATTGATACAAAGTGTTTGTTTAGATAATCCGCAACTTCAAAATCCTCAAAACTTTCACGCTCCATGACATGGCACCAATGACAAGTGGAATATCCTATGGAAAGAAAGACAGGCTTATCCTCGACTTTTGCCTTTAAAAAGGCTTCTTCGCACCAAGAATACCAGTCCACAGGATTGTGAGCATGCTGCAATAAATAAGGAGATTTTTCATTAATTAATCTATTGGCTGCTTTATAATTTGTCATTGGACACAACCTCCTAATAATTCTATTTCATTTATATTTATTACTTACCAAGTACCACAGCACTATACGCTCCATACATATTTAAAATCGGGGTATCCTCTGTTTTTGTTAATCTAACCGTATAATTTAATAATTGCCAAGGTTGATGTTTTTTACATAGCCAAAAATATCCACCAGAAATGGTGGATAAAATTTGTATCAAAAGCTTATACCTAAATCAAGTTCAACATCATATTCTACTGTTTTTTGCTTTGTTTAAGATTAATCATTAGAATCAAAATTCAAAAAAGTGTTTATTAATTGGAGACATCTGGTTGTTGTAGTGTCAGGCACATGATCCCGAATAACTAAACCTCTTGCTCTCCAATCAATACTTCTCACTTGGTCTGCTAAAA
>JAAYNX010000222.1 GCA_012520615.1 Clostridiaceae bacterium
TATCTGGGCAAAAATGGCGACCCGGAAGGGGCTCGAACCCTCG
Source organism: Clostridiaceae bacterium (assembly GCA_012520615.1). GTDB lineage: Bacteria > Bacillota > Clostridia > DSM-8532 > DSM-8532 > DTU059. The sequence continues at coordinate 44 of JAAYNX010000222.1, forward strand.
ACCTCTAGCGTGACAGGCTAGCGTTCTAACCAACTGAACTACCGGGCCGTATGGTGGGAACAATAGGGCTCGAACCTATGACCCTCTGCTTGTAAGGCAGATGCTCTCCCAGCTGAGCTATGCTCCCACACCGTCTCGTTTTTGCCACTCACTTGCGGCTTTTACAGTATACAAAATCCCGTCGGCTCTGTCAAGTTCTTTTTGAATTTTTTTATATGTTCTTTTTGATACATTTCTTAGAGTTTGTGCCCTTCTACATGATCCATATGCCACCAAATCATTGAAAATCCAAGCTTATACAACATAACCCCGGTGTAGCAAAACAAGCTTATTTAGCCACTCACCGGGGTTATAAAGATTTATTTTTCGATTCTAATAATTATGCCTGTATCAAAAGATTCCAACGGTGATTATGCTTTTTCGAACATGTCCTTGGAAACTCCGCAATCGGGGCAAACCCAATCATCGGGAAGATCTTCAAAGGCAGTGCCCGGAGCAACTCCTGAATCTGGATCTCCTATTTCCGGATCATACTCATAGCCGCAAACTGTACAAACCCACTTCTCCATACATTTACTCCTTTCCCATGTTATCAGGCAATAACAGTTATCGTTATAAAAAAGCTGCTTAAACCGCATCTCGGAGAAAGTAGCTTTTTAGTCTATTGCCTAAGTAATCATTTTATACCACTATTGCCTTAGTTTAAAACTCTTTTGAATAAACTTCTTGCATTGTGCCCTAAATTTTTTTACAGAACATTACACGTATCTTGAAAATTGATGGAGGAGTATTCATTAAAGGCCATATGAAGCCCTCGGGCAATTATATCTGCCATTTTCATTACAACAGACAGCCTCGTACTTTGCAAAACAAGAAAATCCATAAATCCCCCTGTATTTACTACCCCAGTTATATGCATATCACCTACGGCAGGAAGTTCCTTCTTAAGCCCCGCTCCCGGCTTTATCGGGCCATCTCCGACAGAAATGCACCCAACATGATCAATCGCACCAAGGGATGCGTCTATCGCCACCAAAAAGGCTTGTGGATGGAGAGCAAGAGCTTTTAAAAGTGTTTCCTCCAAATTTCTCGCATGAACCGGATTTTCTAAAGTACCATATACATGAACACCATTCATTTTCCATTTAAGCAGCATATCTCCCACAAGAGGACCCAGCGAATCCCCGGTGGAACGGTCAGTTCCTATGCACATGGCCACAATAGGGCGTTCCCGGGTAATACTTGTTCTGTTTCTAAATCCAGCTGTTTCCATGGTTGCTGAAATAGCCCTTGCTACTTTAAATGTAGCTAATTTATCGTCCGATTTAAAATATCCTTTATTGCTCAAATAAACACGCAACCCTTCCGCTCAATACTCAATTAATAAGTATTCCCGTTGCATGTCCCAATATGCGATTGAAGTAAGGATTATTTGCTATTCGAGCGAAAGTAATAGCTGACTTTTGTCATACAGCACAAAGCGAAGGATCTTTTATACAAACTCAAAAGATTCTTCATTCCGCTTTGCTTCATTCAGAATGACACTTAGGTTTATCTTCCTGAACTAAAGGCTGGTCTATTTTCCTAGGCCTTTCATAGAAAGAGAAATCCTTTTACGGTTTGCGTCAACCTCTAAAACTCTTACCTTGACTATATCTCCCACTGATACTACTTCCATTGGATTTCGTACAAATCTGTCACTAAGCTCAGAAATATGTACCAATCCATCCTGATGGACACCTATGTCAACAAATGCGCCAAAGTCTACAACGTTACGTACTGTGCCGTCTAAAATCATATCAGCCTTTAAATCAGCTATATCCAGAACGTCCTCAGACAATAAGGGGGGCGGAAGCTCATCTCTGGGGTCTCTTCCGGGCTTTAAAAGCTCATTTACAATATCATTCAATGTAGGCACTCCCACACCTATGAGGGAAGCTACTTTTTCGGTACCGAGCTTTGTAACCTCTTCCTTTAACATTCCCAGCTTTCTATCCTTTACATCCTCCAAAGTGTGCCCTGTGAGCTTTAAAAGCTCTTTGCAGGCATCATAGCTCTCGGGATGAACAGAGGTATTGTCAAGAATGTTATTGCCCTCAGGAATGCGTAAAAAACCTGCACATTGCTCAAAAGCCTTTGCGCCGAGTTTTTTCACCTTCATAAGCTCTTTTCTCGTCTTAAAACCACCGTTTTCTTCCCTATATCCCACAATATTATTTGCTACGGTTGAGTTGACCCCTGCCACATAGGACAGTAGAGATGGTGAAGCGGTATTTAAGTCAACTCCCACACTATTTACACAGCTTTCAACTACTCCGGACAAGGCTCCGCCAAGTCTTTTTTGATTCATATCATGCTGGTACTGGCCTACACCTATGGCTTTCGGATCTATCTTAACCAATTCGGCCAAAGGGTCTTGAAGACGTCGTGCAATTGAAACAGCACTTCTTAAGGAAACATCAAATTCGGGGAATTCCTCCGCAGCCAGTTTCGAGGCAGAATAAACCGAGGCTCCGGCTTCGCTAACCACCATATACCGAACTTTTTTGTTAAGAGTCTTTATAACTCCGGCCACAAATATTTCCGATTCTCTGGATGCGGTACCGTTTCCTATTGCTATAATCTCTACATTATACTTTTCTATTAAGGCTTTTAACGTAGCTGACGCCTCAACAACCTTATTCTGAGGCGGAGTGGGATAAATTACTCCTGTGTGCAATACTCTTCCGATTTCATTTACAACAGCCAGCTTGCAACCGGTACGATAGGCCGGATCAAGCCCCAGCACAGTTTTTCCCTTTACCGGAGGCTGCAAAAGAAGATTCCGTAAGTTCTCGGAGAAGACCTTTATCGCCTGCTCCGAAGCAGCCTCGGTTAGGCTCCCTCTTATTTCATTCTCTATGGATGGTGCAATTAAACGTTTATATGCATCCTCAACGGCATTTTCTATTATTTCTCTAAATATAGACCCAGATTTAGAAAGTGTCCGGTTTTTAAGCCAGTCAACTATTCTTGTTTCCGGAGCTTCAAGCTTAACCGACAAAAATTCTTCCTTTTCTCCTCTGTCAATTGCTAATATTCTATGGGGAGCTATTTTATAAACGGGCTCTTTAAAATCATAGTACATACGATAGGGTGAATCTTCCTCTTTCTTGGCCGAAGTGATTATTACCCCTTCCTTAAAAGTAAGTTCCCGTACGGCTCTTCTGTATTCGGCATTATCAGAAACAGTTTCAGCGATGATATCCATTGCCCCTTGGATTGCTTCTTCAACTGTTTTTACGCCCTTTTCTTCATCTAAATATTTTGAGGCTAGATCATTAATATCGCCTTGGACAAGCTTTTGACTGTATATTATTACCGCCAGAGGCTCAAGACCCTTTTCCCTTGCTATGGATGCCCGGGTGCGGCGTTTAGGCTTAAAGGGACGGTAAATATCTTCTATTTCTTGCAGGGTTTCGGCTTTGGTTAAGTTTTCGGAAATCTCATCTGTCAGCATTTCCTGGGCTTCAATTAATCTTTTTACCTCTTCTTTGCGGTTTTCCAGATTCCTCAAATAGACCAAACGATCATGGAGTTCTCTTAAAACTTGGTCATCCAGCCCACCGGTAACTTCCTTGCGGTATCGCGCAATAAAAGGAATGGTATTCCCTTCATCAATAAGCTTTACCGTACTTTCAACTTGGGACTGTTTTATAGACAATTCCTTTGCAAGCCTTGATAATATATCAGCCATAAAATCCTCCTGAGTGTAGTATATCTTTGGGTTGAGCCCTTTCCAGAATTATAACTAAATTTTGTTCCCGCCTCAATAGACGGCGAAAAATAGATATATCTTAAACCCTTAAAATCACTTGATTTTCACAAGTATAAATATGTCCGCAGCATAGTAGGTGTTCTCCGGCGATATATCCATGTTCAGGGTTTTAATTACAACATTGATTGCAGCATTTCCATTCTCCTCCGAGAACATTGCCTCTTCAAGCGATATAACTTCTTTTAAGCTATCTTCACGTTCTTCGAACCTCTCAAATATTTTCTTTGTAGAAAAGCTCAATATTTCCAGATCATTTTCATCAACCAAGGATATTATACAATCTTCGGAATTGGTGGTTTTTTCAAGGGTAAAGCTTTTTCCTGCCTTGCTTATGGTTCCGATAACTTCATTAGCATTACTATTTTGGTATATATTTACCGTCGTTTCGGTTAAAACTTCATAGCCTGCGATATCAAGCATTGCTTTGTCATCCAATCTTAGATATGCAAATTTTGATTCGCCTCGCGGCCCATACATACTGAATCCAAAAACCTTCTCAAAATTGGAGTAATAATTAAACCCGGAAGGAAGGAACGAAACTCTGTCGGTATATTCTATTCTGTTTAAATACTCTAAAGCTCTCACTATTTTTTCTCTGTCCTCAGCAGGAACGTTGGGATTAGGCTTTATCTGGTTGTTTTCCAGCATATTATTTTTTATAAGTGTGTCACGAAGAATTCCTGTCTGAGTATTTTTGCTGACGGTAAAGGCATCTACAGGAGGAACTATGGATATTATCGAAATAGCAATCAATATAGCCGCAACAATACCATTTTTCCGTACCGGCAAAATACTGAACAAGATCCCCGAAGCAATTGCAAAAATACCAAACGCTATTACAAAGTAGCGGGTATGAGTCATTCCCATCTCCCCGGTTTTCATAATAGAGGCTATAACTTGAAAAATTACAATGGGTACTAAAACCTTAGGAAATATTTTTCTGAACAGCTGGGCAAACTTGTTTTCCAGCCGGCTTGCCAGAATGTATACAAGAATTACCGTAATGGAATATGATACTATCATGGGCTCTAGCAAATTGTCACTCCAAAAGTCGCTGCCTATATTAGTTATGATATACACAGCCAGAATCAGTGTGAAAACCGCCGTCAATGGAATTATAATATATGAAATCAGAATTCCCAGATATTTTGGGCAATTAGCCATGCTGTCAATTTTGTCCGCTTTTAATTTCAAGGTTTCTTCGGACTCATTATCATCTGATTTCCCGTAATAAACAGGTATAAGAGACAAGAAGTAAATAGGCGCAAACAATATAAATATTATGTTTGCGGCATGGGAGTATGCTTCGCTGTCCACCTCAAAGAGAAGCTCATTTGTAGTAGCCATTATAATACTGGTGCCTCCAAAAATGATGCCGGCAAAAAACAATGAGATAAAAAAAGCTTTATACGCAACCATAAAGCTTTCATTAAAGCTTGTTTTGCTTTTAATGGCCGGAATCCATACGAAAGCAATTAAGAGTGCAAACAGAGCGACCAATGTTCGTATGCTGATTTCTACACTCAGTTCGGGCAGAGGCATAATTATAAGGTAATAACCCAGTGTCAGCAGAGCCGCTCCGCCGCTTAAACCAATTCGGGAATAATTCCCTTGATAAAACCGTTCAAATATGACTTGGGCAACAGCACCAAGTATTGCGCCTACAATTAGTGTCAACACATATTTTGAATAATCACCGTTTCCATGAATATCAATGGCATTGACTATCATAGCTCCAAAAAGGAACACGGACGTCAACGGAAAACGGGTAATAGCGTTTGTTAATCCTTTAAGGGCATTTTGCAACTTTGTTCTTTTCATCGCTATCATCCTCGTATTATATAGTAGTAGTGTTTTAAGTCCCTCTCCAAGGACTTATAACGACCCGCCACCTAAGAGGCGGGAGAAATCTTTATTCTCTTTATATAAGACTCTTTATAGATACTGTAGGTTCGTTTATTGTTTATTTTAATTCTAGCATATGTTCCATATGATATATATTACGGTTGTTTTACCTTACACCACTATCGAGCAGCAGTTGCCGTTACCGCCTCTCTACTCTTTTTTACCTCTTTACACCGAACAGATGTTCGATTATAATTGAAACACATACTATTTTTAACCGGAGGAGTATTATGGAAACATATAAAAGCGGAAACCGTATCATCCTGCATATTGACGTAAACTCCGCTTTTTTGAGTTGGGAAGCCACTTATCGCCTTCAGCACGGAGCAAGCCTTGACCTGCGAGAAGTGCCAAGTGTTGTGGGAGGAAACGAGGAAAGCCGCCATGGTATTGTATTAGCTAAATCTATTCCTGCCAAAAAATACGGTATCCAGACCGGCGAGGTTTTATGGCAGGCCAGAAATAAATGTCCCAACCTTATAATTGTTCCGCCCGATTATTCCCTATACATGAAGTGTTCCACCGCACTGACCGATTTATTATACGAATATTCACCCCTTCTGGAGCGATATTCTATTGACGAATGTTTTCTTGATATCACCGAATCTTTAAGAGAAAAAAGTCCTTTGGATATTGCCCGGGAAATTTCAAATAAGGTTAAGTCCGTTCTGGGGTTTACTGTGAATATCGGAATTTCCGTTAATAAGCTTTTGGCCAAAATGGCCTCGGATTTTGAGAAACCTGACAAAGTGCATACCCTTTTTCCGGATGAAGTTCCTAAAAAACTATGGCCTCTTCCGGTCAGGGATTTATTTATGGTAGGAAGACGTACAGCTCCTAAGCTTTACCGTCTGAATATTTTTTCAATAGGCCAGTTGGCACATGCCGATCCAGAATTTCTTACAGCGCATTTTAAAAGCTTCGGAAATTTACTTTGGAGGTATGCCAACGGCATAGATAATTCTCCAGTGAACCCCTTTAGCGCTGTGGCAAAGGGTATCGGCAATTCTACTACTACACCCTTTAATGTCGACACTGAAAGAGAAGCACTTTTATTTCTTCTTTCACTCGTGGAGACAGCCTCTTCCAGGTTGAGAAGTGCCAGGCTACTAGCCCAAGTAGTTTCCGTATCAATACGAAAAACGGATTTATCATTCTTCTCACATCAAAGGAAGCTTCTCACCCCCACAGACAACACCGAGGTCTTATTTAAAACCGCGCGGGCACTTTTTAGGGAGTTTTGGGATGGTACTCCGCTAAGGCATCTGGGAGTTGCTTTTTCATCCCTCTGCAATGATAGGTTCTGTCAAACTTCTATTTTTGAAGATGAGCGGATTTATAAGAAAAAATCATTAGATTCCAGTATTGATGCTATTCGCCTCAACCACGGGAATACTTCGGTGGTTCGGGGAAGCTTTATAAATTCAGGAATTCCGCCTCTTACGGGTGGAATTATTGATGACTATCCGGGTATGCGCAGCCAGCTTTAATTCTTTAGGAGCGATATTATGAAAGTTTTAATGAAAAGTGTAGATATGATTTGTATTAGTAGCTGTGAAGGAGTTATCACTCCTATTAAATTTCGGTGGTTCGAGGACGGGCAAGAACCTAAAATCATTCGAATAGACCGTATATTGGACAGAAAAACAGAAAAACTTGCGGGAAATCTCATGTTAGTGTTTACAGTTCAAAGCATTATAAACGGAGTTGAACGGATTTTTGAGATGAAATATGAGGCCAGCACTTATAAATGGTATCTATATAAGCTTTAGGGCAATTTAAAACGGGTTGTCATGAAATCATCCACGCAGTGATGAATGAATACAACTTTTTGCCTTAATGGGAACTGTAGTTGATGCCATGTGTGAAGTGGAGCATGGATTTACGGAGCGCCGCGAATAATTCCCGAAATTCCAGAGCGGCACACATGACATCGACTAGAGGTCTTAGGTGTTGCATTCATAGCAATAACACCGTAAAGCAATTTTGAGACAATTCTTAAATCTATCAACTACTTGTATTTGCAATGGCAATTTTTCGCTTATCAAAGTATGATGCTAAAACTCTTTCCAAATCCAATACATCCTGCATCTCAAAGAAGCCTTTTCTACCTTTGATGAAGCGCACACCTCTCATAGCTCCGTCTGCGAAAGCTTTTCGGTTGAAAGATTCGTGCACAATCTCTATTTTATCATTTTCCCCAGCAACCATTAGCTCATGTCTTCCAACTATACCACCGGCTCTGACAGCATGAATGGGTATTGATTCGTTTACTTCCACGCCCGAGGATTGCAGCCCTTCTTCAATTTGGCCTGCAATTTTTAATGCAGTTCCTGATGGAGAATCTTTCTTATACTTATGGTGAGCTTCACTTATTTCAAAATCATAATCTGTCAAAATACGAGCAGCTATATTTGATAAAAGCATCATTACATTTACGCCCACGGTTATATTGGGCGCATGTAGAATGCCCGAACCATTCTTTTTTGCCAACACTTTCATACGTAAAATATCAGTTTTAGAAAAACCGGTGGTGCCGATAACTAAAGCAGCCTTTTTTTCTGAAATACTTGCTACATAATTCATCGTCGCTTTATAATTTGAAAAATCAATAAAAACATCGGGTTTAAGTTTTTCAAGGACATAATTAAGCTGATTTGGTGGATAAATTTTTGCCCCTATTTCGGGCAATCCCAGAATTTCTCCGATATCTTTTCCAGCTTTTGTTGAGAATTCAGAACAAATGGCCCCTACAAGCTTCATATCTCGCTGTTTTAGAATAACTTTTGCAATTTCCATGCCTGTTCTACCAAGACCAATTATGCATACATGGGTCATAAAATCTCCTCCAATCAATTTTTAGTAAAAATACTGGATGCGCAATTTTATGACGTTACAACATAATAACCACCCTCTCCTCCAACGCTTACGAGATTAGCTGACGGGTTCGGATCGAAAGAGTATAACCCTACCGGTTTACCGGATTCACCCCATAAATTGGTTTTCCCGCTCTTTAATAGCAAAGATTAAGCGCTTACTTTATTTGAACAACCTCAGAGATGCAACATCGCATAAAGACGTTAGAAAATTATATGCGGCAATCTAATAGAATATTCGCAGTTTGTAAGCTTTTTAATTTTAACATAAAATCTTCGGACCGGTCAAATTCCCCTCTATAGCTATGTTCCTCCATAGCTAAAAATCAATAATTGTATCAACTTGAAAATTGTATTAATTTTCTATTTTATCTGCTGTATAATGTTATAAATTGTATATTTGTAAATGCTTATTATTATTACTTTTTTATGTTACTAATAACTGTTTATTAATTGTAAACATGGGAGGAATTTGATATGAGTAAAGTAAAAAAAATAGGGTTAAAAATTAACACAAAAGCATTATTAGTGATATCGCTTTTAGTTGTGCTTCTTGGCTGTTTCGAAATGTCTACAGACGTATATGCAGCAGGAGAAAATTTTGATCTCGGTAAATCTTGGACTATGAGGCTTGATGGACCTGAAATGGGGTCTAAGCCATACTATCATATACACTTTTATTATAAAGGTGCACAAAAATATTGTTTGCGACTAGACACTTTGCAACCTTGTGATGGATATAAGAGTAATCCAGTACCAAATTGGGCGATGAAAAAGGCTAAAGGTTACGTGGGGAACAAATGGGGAAGTGCTATTTCTTCTTCCACTATTAGTTGGGGAAAAGCATTGCTTGTGGTTGGATGCGTTCTATTAATAGTTATTGCAACCATTTGTCCATTTGATGGACCAGCAGGTGATGCAGTAGCATGGGGGCTCTTGCTAGGAGTTGTATAATGAGATTGGAGGATATAGTTAAGGGAAATATAATCAATAGTCAAATTTCTTTTGACATTTATGAAAAAAACATAGCTATAATTGGGAAAAATGGTAAAGGAAAAACAACTTTGTTACGTATATTATCTGGCAACGTCTTACCGGATAAAGGAAGCGTAATATTAGATGAGAAAATATTCTCATTTCCGTTAGAATGGTCTCAAGTTACAAAATATCAACGTTCTATTAGGAATAAAACCTTGTATTTTGAAAATCAGAATTACTTATATTCTAATTTCACCTGTATGCAAAATGTTAAATATTGTATGGCAGATGGGAGTTTTAATAAAGAACTCTTTTGGGAGACATTGGAGGAATTTGAATTTGATAAAAGATTTTTAGAAAAAAAAGTAGAAGAATTATCACTTGGGACAAAACAAAAAATCTCTCTGTCATTAGCATTTTCATCTAAAAGGCCAATCATTCTTTTAGATGAACCAACATTAGGACTTGATATAGACTCAAAAAATGTATTTCTGGAATTTGTAAAAAGTAATAAAAATAAGAGAAAAATTGTAATATCATCAAACGACAATTCTGTTTTAGATGGGTTTAATACATTTTTGTTATGTGAAGACGGAGAGGTGAGAGAGAGTCATGTTAATCCGTATGGTAAAAGCTGAACTTAAATATATTTACTATGAAATGATTTCAGTTAGTAGGACAAACATTATATTTATAGGCTTATTTTTATCTTTGTTTGCATATTGCTCTTTTAACGGGAAATCACTAGCACAATATACAAGTGCAGAAAGTTATTTTATTATACAGAGTACATCAATTTATATTTTGTTGCGAATGGTTTTATCAGGAATATCTTTGCCGAATAATGTGTTTGATGCAGAATTAAGAAGTGGCCGCTGTTTTGGGAATAATGGAATCGTTGATGCGAAAATGACAACTAAATATTCAATAAGAATTTTAATAAAAGCATTTTTTGCAAGTATACTAAATATAGTGACTATGTTTTTTATTATGTATTCACTTAATCTTGTAGTTGAAATAAAAAATTATATTCTTATAACGATATTAATTATGATAGGAACATTATATCTATTATCAATAGGATTTATAATTAATACTATTATGCGTGCCTTTTATCTTAAAAGAGAATTAATAATAGCCTTTGAAATTTTGTTTCTAATATTGTATTTTCTTATGAATGAAGATAGTCATCTTTTTCCCATAACTATTTTAATGACTCAGTTGTCTGGGGTACTTAGCAACGATATATTATATTCAAAATTTCTTTTAAATGAGATTATTGGATATGCCCTATTATGGATTGCAATGATTTTCTTTAGTATTATTATAGTTTATTTATCAAATTGCGTAACATCAATATTGTTAACAAGGGATTCGTATGGGAGGAAAAATGAAAAATAAAATTTTAGTCGGACTAATTCTGATATTAATTATTTTTAATGTTTGTATAATTAAAAAGTCTATGAAAAAAGATATTAAACTACTGTATAATGAAAATGAATTATCTGAATTGTTACAAGGTATATATCCTGCCAATATATTGGTGGATTTAAGGGAAAGAGAGGATTATGAGGAGGGGCATATAGATGGATTTCTTAATATACCATCTAATGATGGAATTGAGTTATTAGAATATCTAAAAAATAACGAACTTGAAAGAAAATCAATTTATGTAATGTGTTATTCAGGAAGAAGAGCTGCTGCAGCCTTTGAATTGCTGCAAAAAAATGGATACCCGTATATAACGTATATTACATTTGGCTATGAGGATTACGTAAATAGTCAAGATGGATTTATACCCAAAACGGGCCAATGCGATTGCTTAGCTGATTAGGGAGGAGAAAATTATGGAACATGAATTTTATTGCAGAGTAAGAAGATATTTCAGAGATAACGATTATGAAATGTGGAGTGTAGAATTTGATTATGGAGAAGGGTATCTAGCCGAAGATAAAATAGTGTTAAACTGGAACCATAACAAGCCTAATGTCCTCTGGCTTATTAAATTGGAAGGCAGGCTGAAATCAGAAGAATATGAGAGTATTGTTTTAGGGTTGTTTGAAGATGTTTCAGGAGGAGAAGGAACGTTTATTTTAAAGCGTAAACTTGATACAAATGTTGAAGAGTATGATGTGAACAACTTAATTGATGAGTATACAAAGGTTTTTGGCTGATAATATTTGGAAATACCCATATCCATAATAATCGAGGTTAAGATGGTGGAAACATATCATCAGGCACAAAGAGGCCAATTTGGGATCATGCTGTCATCTAGAGCTTCGTTGAAGCCCTACCTCTACCCGCACCTAAGAGGTATGGAAATCTTTTTTTCCTTATAATTTTTGGAAACAAATAATTGTTATCTATACTTTTAAATTCTATTCTTTTATAATACAATAATGAGAACCTTAGCGATTAATGCAATCCGAATTGCTTAACGATAATAAGGAAGCCTTCCGATTACGATAAAAATATTAACATTAGACAACATGAAAGTGAGTGCAGATTATGAATGCTAGTTCCTGCAAAATACCTGACAATTACAAAACTTCTTTGAACCTTAAGGATACTGAAATTGCTATTAAAAAAATTAAAGATTTTTTTGAGGATGCTCTAGCTGAAGAGTTAAATCTTATCCGTGTTTCGGCTCCACTTTTTGTACGCCACGAATCAGGTTTAAATGACAATCTTAACGGTGTCGAAAGACCGGTTTCCTTTGACACAATGCATATTGACGGTTCCATAGTGGAGATTGTGCAATCCCTTGCCAAATGGAAAAGGATGGCGCTTGGTCGTTATGGTTTCTCTCTTGGTGAGGGCCTTTATACCGACATGAATGCAATACGCCGTGATGAAGAACCGGATAATCTTCATTCTATTTATGTCGATCAGTGGGACTGGGAGCTAATTATTAGCAAGGAAGATCGCAATATAAATACTCTAAAGAATATTGTGGAGAGGATATATAAGATTTTTAAGCGTACCGAAGACTATATAGTAGGCGAATATCCCTCTTTACCCCGGTATTTATCCGATAAAATCACTTTTATTACGACCCAGGAGTTGGAGGATCTTTATCCGGATTATACCCCAAAGGAACGTGAATATGCGTTTACGAAGGCGCACGGATCAACTTGCCTAATGCAGATAGGCGATAAGCTTAAATCCGGAAAACCCCACGACGGCCGAGCTCCTGACTATGATGATTGGAGCCTGAACTGTGATATTATTTTTTATTACCCGGTGTTAGATACTGCCTTTGAGGTTTCGTCCATGGGCATTCGTGTAGATGAAGATTCCTTACGCGCTCAGCTAAAAAAATCCGGCTGTGAAGAAAGAAGCAAATTCCCATTTCACAGTGATATACTAAATAAGAAATTACCTTATACCATAGGTGGAGGGCTTGGGCAATCCCGTATTTGCATGTTTCTTCTGGGAAAGGCACATGTAGGTGAAGTTCAATCTTCCATCTGGCCCGAGGAAACTCATAAATGCTGCAATGAGAACGGTATAATTTTGCTGTGAAGATGCCGAAATTAGATTTTGACAAATGTAGTCCCTTGCCAATATAGGACATATTTACTATTGTGCAAAATATATTAATCTGATACTTTATAAAAGAATTCTATTATTTTTACATATTAGCAAATATTGTGTGATTGATAATCTTTTTTGTGAATCTTGACAAAAGTCGATAAAAATTTTAGAATTCTCTTATAGATATTATTTGGGGGTATTGATAATGAAAGCAACAGGAATGATAAGAAGTCTTGATCAGTTAGGCAGAATTGTAATACCGATTGAGCTAAGAAGAGTTCTAAACATAGAAATTGGGGATGGTTTAGAATTCTATTCCGACGAAAATGCCATAGTACTAAAAAAATATGAACCTGCTTGTGTTTTTTGCGACAATGCAAAAGATATGAAGGTTTATAGAGGCAAGAACGTTTGTAGCGAATGTTACGCTGAATTAAAAAAGTAGACAAAACGTTTGCTTTTTACAGAAAAAGGCTGTCTTAGAGGCGGTCTTTTTTTTATTTATATTTAAAATTCTGTTTTAGAAAGGCCAATAAAAAACTCTCCTAAGATGATATCATCGGCTGAGGTAAGCTTGATGTTTCTACTGCTTCCTTCAAACATAGTAACCGGAAACCCTGCTAACTCTGCCAAACTTGCGTCATCAGTGCCCAAGATATCTTTTTCCATTGCATTTTTATATGCCTTCATTATTATGCTTCTTTTAAAGGATTGAGGCGTTTGAGCATGCCACATTAAACTTCTTTCCGGAGTTGACTGAACTGTTCTTTTACTATCCACAATCTTTATTGTATCTTTCGCAGGTATACCTGCACATGCCGCACCTTGTTCCTTAGCAGTTTTTATACTGCTTTCAATGATGTTCCGGTCAACGAAAGGCCTTGCTCCATCGTGGATAAGTACAATCTCTACAGTTTCCGGAAGCGCTTTAAGCCCGTTGTATACCGATTCTTGGCGGCTATCTCCCCCGTTTGCCATGATAAGGTCAATCTTATTGATATAGGGTTGGCAGATACGCGCCATAGCTTCTTTCTCATCAGGATTTATTACTAGAATCATAGTATCAATTAGTTGTGAATAAACAAATTTCCTGATAGTCCACTCAATAACCGGTCTTCCCCTTAAATCTGCAAAAACTTTATTGTAGCCAAGCCCCATACGGCTTCCTTTTCCTGCTGCTACAATAATGGCGCCTACGGCGCCTTCATTCTTTTTCCCATGCTTTGTTCCAGTTATATTATCAACCTCAGGCATAAACTCACCTTCTAATTTCAATTAAACGCTTTTAGTTCACCAAAGAAAGATGAACGTTTTTAAATTTACCAAAAACCATACGTCCGGCAGAGGTTTGAAGAACGCTAACCACAGTTACATCAACAAGCTGCCCTTTAAACTTATAGGCCTGCTCAACCACAACCATTGTTCCATCTTCCAAATAGCCCACACCCTGACCGCTCTCTTTACCTTCTTTAACTATACGAATGGTCATTTCTTCTCCAGATACGGCTACCGGCTTCATGGAATTGGCTAAATCATTAATATTAAGCACTTCAATATTTCTGATAGCCGCAACTTTTCCTAGATTATAGTCATTTGTTATAACTTTTGCTCCTATTTCCTTCGCCCGTGCTAAAAGCTGTTCATCCACCTCTATTTGTGAGTCTCCCGTTGATTTATCAATGGTGATAGGAAACTTAGCATCACTTTTTAACATATTCAAAACATCAAGACCTCGGCGCCCTTTAGCCCTAACTATATCATCTGCCGAATCGGCCAAATGGCGAAGTTCCTCAAGAACAAATCCCGGAATTACAAGTTCACCTTCTAAGAAGCCTGTCCTGCTCAAATCCAGAATTCGTCCGTCAATAATGGCGCTGGTATCTAACAGCTTAACGCTGCTTGATAATCCTCTCTTTTTGCTCAAGGCTCCTTCAAATATGTTTTCGTTCTTTTTTATAACTGTAAAGTAAATGCCGCAAATACCAAATAAAATATTTATTATTATTGATAATGGCACTCCCACTAATGCGATTTTTACAAGAGGAATAGAAATAAGATTAGCAATTATAAGCCCTGCAATAAGCCCACCGGCTCCTATCATGAGCTCATACAGGGTAATTTTTTGCAACGAATCTTCAATTTTATCAACAAAACCTGAGGCTAAAAGAATAATTCTGCCTCCGAGAAAAAACATCGCTACACCTAGAGTAATGGCGGCAACAACAACTAACCCAATTCCATAAAACGTACTTAGGTATTGTTCCTTGCCGTTTTCAATCATTAACAGACGTACAAGTGATATCCCAGTCAGCGCGCCGGTAAGCCCAAATGCGGACTTTAAGATCTTCTCTAGCATATAAACTCCCATTGAATGAAATAAATCAAGTCGATATTCGCGTATTAATTATATTTTCTACATCCATAGGGTTCATGTTTTTAGCCAAAACTAATTCACTAATCAAAATCTGTTTGGCACTGTTAAGCATTTTGCGTTCTCCTGTGGATAAACCTCTGTGTCTTTCTCTTATGACGAGGCTCTTAACCACATCAGCAACTTCAAAAACATCGCCGCTTTTTATTTTAATCATATTTTCACGATATCTTTTATTCCAATTTGATGTTTGCTCATCACATCTGGTCTCCAAAGAATTAAAGACTTTATCGGCTTCATTCCTGTTAATTATATCTCTGATACCAATACAATCCACATTGTTGATAGGAATCATAACTTTCATGTCCCCGACGGGCATTTTCATTACATAGTAACTTTTCAGTTCACCAAGAATTTCTCTTTCTTCAATTGATTCGATTATTCCTGCACCATGCATAGGATAAACAATTTTATCCCCGATACTGAACATAATTTTTCGCTCCTTTTTCGTATACATAATCTCATTTGCTTAATTTTTGCTTAATTTTGTATCACATACGGGTTACTAATAAGCCAAATGTATGTATGGAGCCGTACTTACATGTCATTTTTTAAAGGAGATTATATATACTCGCTTAGCATCCAGTATACACCAACGAGAAGCAAAAGTCAAAGAAGCGCGGTTGAAAGCCTTTGTTTATAACGATTTTGCCCGTTACCCAAATCGAAGATTTCGAACGGGTCCCGTGTCGTTGAAACTCGAGGCGGATTTTATACTTACATAGTCATTTATTCCCGCTTGGAAGTGTTTTTAACCTTTAAAAATCGTATTTGAAGCATATTATAATATTTTAGCGACCAATAAGAAAGGCCTTGAGCTTTTCAAACCCTGAAACTACATTATGATAATGTTTTGCAATATCTAGCTGACTGGCCTTTACTCTGGCCTCAATATCCTCAACATAGTCTTCCATCAGCTCTATCAGCGGAATATAGAGTTTTTTGGTTTTGCTTATTTCTTTTAGCTCCTCAAAGGCATCTTGGCACGAAAACTCATAAGTGGAACACTTATTTTCCATAAGAGAAGCTACAATATCTGCAATTTCAATCATATTTGCTCCGCTGATTATATCCTTGCCCATAAGCATATGTTTATCTGAAAAAGTTGTCTCTCCAAGGGTGGCATTGAACATATCAAAAATATCCATGAGTTCAGCTTCCTCAAAGATTACGTTCACTTTTTTAATTGCTTCTCTTGCCAAGTTGTGCCGTTCTAGGGGAGAATGCTCTTTTTCAAAGATCTCTTTGTTATAGGTGAGCATACCAAGATTATATAGGAGGGCTGCGGCTCCTACTGTTTCCATCATACTCCAGTTCTGTTTTGACATTTGTCCAAGAAGGATAGCAACGGTTTCCATGTTTCTTGCATGGGCAAAACTATGCGGCATTCTAAAGCTTATGGCGTATATAAATGTTCTCAGTAAGCTCACTATTTCAGCTTTACTGAGTTTAATGGTTCCAATATACGACAGCAGTTCTACCCTGTATTCGCCTGACGTAATTCTGCTTAGCATATTTTCTTCACATAATTGCATTAATACATCTTTATATTCTGGCTTAAACCCGTTTTGTTCAAGTCTTTTGTCAACATTATCATAAACATCTTCTTCCTTGCTGTTCACAATAACATCGGCAATTGCCACCGCAGAAGACAATAAATATGCTTCATCAGGAATTGATATATTGTTGATAGTACCGTTGACACCAAATTTCTTATAGTGATACAAAATCATTCTGGCGTATTCGGGATAAGGAGAAAATTCCTTATAAAGCAAATAGGAAAAAATGCTGTGTTCCGATATCTCATCGCCTTTTACTGGGTTACAATCTTTATATCCGGGGTAAAGTACCCCCACTTCATGAAATATTGTAGTAATAATTAAGCTTACAAATTTCTCTCCTTCAAGGTTTAAACGTTTGCCGAGCTTCATCATTAAATAAACCGTAACGGAGAGACTTCTCGCATAATCTAAATTTAAAAGGGCAAGAGATTTTTTCATGATAATATATAATTGTCTCAAATCAATATTTTTATTGTGAATAATGCTCTTAATTATTTTCTTCGCTTTTGGATCAGGTTCGGTTAATATGGCACTTGGTCTTCCGGTAAAGTAACCTTGTACATAATCAACACCCATACGGCATAAGGTTGAGAGTTCCTCCTGATTTTCAACTCCTTCGGCTAATACACGAGTCCCCCGGTAGCGGGCATAACTTATTATATCCTCCAGCATATGTTGTTTTCTGAGGTCTTCATTGATTCCTCTGACCATTTCTCTATCAATCTTTATAATGTCCGGTTCAAGTGCCAAGAGAGCCAAATGGTTGGAATAACCTGACCCAAAATCATCTAGAGCAAACTTAGCACCAGCTTTCCTTACAATAGACTTCCTGAGATTTATTTCATCGGGATCCATGCGGGTTCTCTCAATAACCTCAAAGACCACTTTCATATGGCCAAAATATCTGTCCCTAATATCGTTATAGTCTTTTTCATCAAGGGTTGCATAGGGTGCGGTGTTAATAAAAAGATAATGATCCTTAAATTTTGCGTCGCGAGCCATGTAGGTATCAAGCGCATTATATACCATTCTTTTTTCCAAAATTATATAATGTCCTGATGCCTCGGCATCATCAACCAATTCCAGAATGTTGCTGTAAATTGGATTCACAGGCCGAGACAAGGCCTCAAAGCCGTAAAGCTCCCCGGTCCTTAAAGATACAATGGGCTGAAATACAACACTTAACTGGTTTCTATCAATAATATCCTTAATAAAGGTACGTCTTAAAGATGCCATATGAGCTTCCTCAAATCGCTCATAGTTAAATTCATTGGGGCTTTTTGCTATCCCGCGCAATGCTTCATGCTCCGCAAAAGCTGCATATTCAAGTAACTCGGCAGAAGTTTTACCGTGTATTTTGTAAGCAGCATACCCAATTGCCATAGGAAAAGTAACCGCTATGCCATCTACTTCTCCTATATATTTCTCAATTCTGCTAGCTATGGCGGCAGTTTCTTTCTCGAATTCCTTTAAGTCTTTTACATCTTTCATAATAATAAGAAAGTCAGATCCCCACCATCTTATCGGAATCATGTCATTGGTTAAAAACTTTTTAATAACTTCTGCACAAACACGGATGTAGCTATTTCCCGAAACCATTCCAAAGCGCTCTTGAAATTCCTGGTAGCCTTTAAGACCTATATAAACAAAAACCACATGCTCATTTTCTGCGCATTGGGCTATTGCCTTGCCACCAACCTCAGACAATGCGTTGCGGTTATAAAATCCGGTGATGTTGTCATGTATAGTCCGTTCTTTTTCAAGATTTCTGCTTCTTACCTCTCTGGTGATATCAGTTATCGCTCCGGTTATCCTTGTTTTATTTTTATTGGGACGTCCCCAAAACTTGAGCCAATGAATCTTTTCTTCTTTTCCCACGACACTGCACTCAAAATTCATGTCGCAATCTTTATCAAGGCTCTTTTCCACATGCTTAATAAAGTCTATTAAAGTAATATCGAACCGGAAATTATTAAAAAGATTTTCTGCACTGATTTCTGTGGCTTCGGTTTCACCGGACAAGGCACTTATCATACCTGATATAAAAGTAAAATCTGAACTATTAACATCATATTCAAAAAAATCAAATATTAAGTCTGCATCTCTTAAAGTCCGCATTTGTCTATAAAATTCTGCTATGTTTTCTGATAGCCGCTCATTTTTTTCAATCTCAGATTTTAGTCTTTCATTCTTCTCATTTAAGCTCTCCAATGAATATTTTAGAACTGCAGATATAGTCATCATGTCCATCTTCTTTGTGTTTTTCTCACCTGTAGCTAAAATTTCTTTTTCTACATCGTTCAATGAATTACTAAACTCAAAGAAAGCCTGGTCATGTTTTCTAAAAATGAAATATTGAAAAACAAAATTAAGACCCACCAGTATAGTAAATAAACGCAATAACCAATATAAAGAATTTGGGTTGCTAATAAAAGAGCGTGTATTATCGCTAAGTAAGGGGAAAATAGATATCAACAGTAGCCCTGCAAAAGAAGCGAAATAAATAAACCAGCTTATATATCGGAAAATAATAGTCCGTTTTGTCTTATGTAAAAAATTCATCCGGTTATTCCCTCTTAAACTTGATTACTATACTGATAATTGTTTAATATTGTACTATAATACTTTATCGGCTTAAACACCGCAAAAGCATTAGCTAAAATAACTCTTTTTATTAAATTTTTACGAAGGATGTGATGTTCGATGAAATCTTTTAGAAAAGAGCTCACAGTAAACGTTCCAGCAAGACGGGCTTACCTTAATATTACTCGTGAAGTAGAAAAATGTCTTCAGGAAAGTGGTATCAAGGAGGGTCTTGTTTTGGTTAACGCCATGAATATTACGGCCAGTGTATTCATTAATGATGATGAGTCGGGTCTTCATGCCGATTTTGAAAGATGGTTGGAAAAGCTTGCTCCTGAAAAGCCCCATTCCCAGTATTCCCATAATGGCTATGAAGATAATGCAGATGCCCATTTAAAGCGGCAGCTGATGGGAAGAGAGGTTGTCGTTGCTGTAACTAATGGAAAGCTTGACTTTGGAACCTGGGAGCAAATATTTTACGGAGAATATGACGGAAAACGCAATAAACGAATACTGATAAAAATTATCGGCGAATAGCCTATAAAGGCAGTATTATTAATCTCAATCGGTGAAATATTAATGATATCAGACAGATTGAGAAAGGTATGCGTTATGGATTTAAGAGAAAATAATCATTACAGGCATTTGTTGAATCAGCATAAAGAAAGCCGTGCTGATATACTGGACGATATGGAAAATCTAAGGCTGGGCGAAAACGATAATAATGAGTCCAGTGAGCTATCAAATTATGATAATCACCCTGCGGAGATAGCCAGCGAATTATATGACATTCAACACCAAATGGCTTTAAAAAAGCTACAGGAACATGAAATTAAAGAAATAGACAAGGCCGCTAAAAAAATAGAAGAAGGAACATATGGTATCTGTGAAAGTTGCAATAAAGCAATCGATTCCAGAAGGCTGGAACTTTTACCTCAGGCAAAGCTGTGTATTGATTGTGCCAAAGAAGCCGACAATTTTATTGCTGACATAAAAGCCGATAAAAAGAAAAGACGGCCTTCTGAAGAGCAGGTTATTCACTCATCAAACCTAAACGATTCAGCAAGAGGAGAACAGTTTCTTGACCTTATGGAATATGGCTCGGCTGATTCTCATCAGGATAGAGGCGGGAAAATCGTACAGTAAGTAACTATTAATATCAAAAGGGGCTTCTTTGAATGAACTGCCCCTTTTATTATGCGACAAAGCACCGGTGTTTTATATGCACCAAGTGTAATAACTGGTATAATGGGTATATACAAAGGTGGAAACTATGTTTACTTTGGAATATTGTTAGAATATAATAATAGTCACATAAAAGACCGATTAAATACTCTATATTTACAATAACAGCAAGGAAAAGGTGTGGATTTTTGATGGAAGAAATGGAAAAAAAGCAGAAGAACTTTATAGAGGAAATAGTTGAAGATGATTTACGCTCTGGTCGCGTTAAAGAGGTTCATACCCGTTTCCCGCCTGAGCCCAACGGTTATCTTCATATAGGCCATACCAAAGCCATGTGCATCGATTTTGGAATCGCTGAAAAGTATGGAGGAAAGTGTAATTTACGCTTCGATGATACAAACCCTAGCAAAGAAGACGTAGAATATGTGGATGCTATTATTGAAGATATAAAATGGATGGGCTTTGATTTTGAGGATCGCCTATATTACGGGTCCGATTATAGTGAAAAAATTTATAACTACGCAATAGACCTAATTAAAAGAGGTTTGGCTTATGTTGATGATTTGAATGTGGACCAAATCCGTGAGTATCGCGGAACCTTAACTGAGCCTGGAAAAAACAGTCCTTGGCGTGATAGATCCATCGAAGAAACCCTTGATTTATTCCAAAGAATGAGAAACGGTGAATTCGAAAGCGGAGAGAAGGTTTTAAGGGCCAAAATAGATATGGCTTCGCCTAATATAAACATGAGAGACCCTGTTATTTACCGGATAAAGAAAGAGCATCATCATCGTACCGGTGATGAATGGTGCATATATCCTATGTACGATTTTGCTCATCCTTTGCAGGATTCTATCGAGGGTATCACACACTCCTTATGCTCCATTGAATACGCAGACCACAGGCCTTTATACGATTGGTTCTTGGAAAAGCTTGAAATTAAAAATCCGCCTCATCAATACGAGTTTTCAAGACTAAATATTAACTATACTGTAATGAGCAAAAGAAAGCTCAGAGAATTGGTGGAAAAGAACTATGTCTCAGGTTGGGATGATCCCAGAATGCCGACACTCTGTGCTTTAAGACGTCGTGGATATACCCCTGCTTCAATAAGAAATTTTATTGAGCTGGTGGGAGTATCCAGAACCAACAGTATTGTTGATTGGGGACTTTTAGAGCACTGTGTACGGGAGGACCTTAACAAAAATGCCGACCGGGTAATGGGTGTATTAAATCCCTTAAAGGTTGTAATAGAAAATTATCCCGAGGATAAAACCGAAGAATTTGATGTAGAAAATAATCCCGAAAAGCCTGAAAGAGGAACAAGAAAAGTGCCTTTTTCCCGAGAAATATATATTGAGCAGGATGATTTTATGGTGAATCCTCCTTCAAAATATTTTAGATTAAAGCCAGATGGCGAAGTGCGCCTCAAAAATGCTTATTTTATAAAATGCACCGGCTATGAAACTGACGAAAACGGAAATGTGACATTGGTTAAGGCCACATATGACCCTGAGTCCAGAGGCGGTGAATCTCCTGACGGACGCAAGGTTAGAGGAACAATACATTGGGTTTCGGCAGAACATGCTGTTGATGTTGAAGTTCGCCTCTATGATATGTTATTTAAAGTTGAAAATCCAGACGACATTCCCGAGGGCGGGGATTATAAGGATAACCTGAATCCCGATTCCTTAATAGTATTGAATCACAGCAAGGTTGAGCCAGTGCTAAAGGATGCAAAACCGGGAGATCGTTTCCAGTTTTTAAGAATGGGTTATTTTTGTGTGGACAATAAGGATTCCAAACCCGATTCACTTGTTTTCAACAAAACTGTGGGACTAAAGGACACTTGGGCTAAAATAGCGAAGAAAGGCTGAATGTCGCTTTACTGTTTACAAGGAGCACAAGCGACTTAAGGAAACAGTAGAAGCTCCCACGCAAGGCTTGCCCATTAGGTCGAGCAAAAGCGGAGTCTTATTGGCACCCAAGCTATTTAAATTCAATAATAAACAATGGCGGCTAATAATGCCGCCATTTACTTTACTTCATTTTGCTTTTCCATACTTTTATTTATTAGTGTCTACAAAAACTCTCTCCCCGTCTTTAACCATGCCAAGCTTTTCTCTGGCTATTTTTTCAATACTTTCATCACTGGAAATTTCATCTTTTTCTTCTAAGAGGCGCCGTTTTTCTTCCTCTTCTTTGGCAATCTTCTGTTCAAGCTGTTTTATTTCCAGATTAAGTATGTATAAATCATTAGATTGGGCAGTAAAAGTAAAGGCCGCATAAATCAGCACACATGCAATAAGCGGTATAAGCCACCAGCCTTTCTTTGTCTTTCGTACCGACACTTACATCCATCCTTTTTCTTAAATAAAACACATAGTGTTTATATTATACCACGGTTACAATTATTGTAACAGGGTATTTGGACCTACAAAGACCTATTTTTTAACAAAAGTGTTTCTCAGACGGTTAAAATCAACTCTTGCTTTATAGCTCTCCAATGCCGCTCGATTTCTGATTTTTGAAGATACACTTTTTATATGACCGGTCAGAATTTTAATAATTGGTTTTAATAGGTCTGTCAGCTTAATAAAAGGCCACAATATAATTTTAATCATAGTGGTTAATAACCATAGAACCGGTTTGCTTAGAACACTAAGGTATAAAGCTCCTCCAATAAAGGTTCCCGCATAATAATATGCCCTGGTTTCACCATTACTGATTACATAGGACGACAAGAAGAATATAATCGCTGCAATAAGCCAGAACAGTATATCCTCAAAATGAACCATCGCGGTTTTTGTTTTTACAATACGCCGCTTTAGTCTGAACATATCATAAAGAAAAGCTATAATAACTCCTGCCGCTCCGGCTCCGCCAAATACCATTAACTCATATGCTACACTGTTTTGCATCTATTGCCGCCTCTCTATCTGAAAAGCCCCGAGAAGAAGCCTCCTTTTCTTTGATTTCCACCGTTATCCATATACTCACAAGCACCGATATCGCCTTCCACATCAAGCTCCGAGGTTTCAACATTAAGCTTGTTAATATGCATCCCCATACCCCGAACTATTAGAATACCTAATTCGGTATCTAGTACAATGCAATCTTCATTAAAGCTTTCGACATGTCTTACCCCTGATATCATAAGACGTCGCCTGTCTTTTAGCATAATATTCTGTGACCGCTGCTCAAAATTCTTTCGTTCTTCAGGCATAACAGCACCTCCTTTTAGTCAAATATATACCGCAGTAGCTTGCTACCAATCAGTCTTCGCTGCCGCTTGGCTTCTTTGGCAAGCCTTGCATGGGTGTTGCTACTGTTTCTTTCGTCGCATTCGCTCCTTATAAACAGTGCAACTACCTTCAGCAGTAGCTTGCTGAAAGTTCTGCCCTTGAATTTTATGCACAAGCTCCCCTTCATATTACTTATTGCCGAAAAATGCAGTTATGTTAATTATATGGCCTGTATTTTTGTGGTGTTCTGGTGATGAAGGTTACGGCGCTTGTTAACTTGCACAATTTTTTTGTTAAAAATCTAACACTCACAGCAAAAAGGATATGGATAATAAGGTTAAAATTTGATAGTGTATATACTGTTAACCTAATTAATTCTGATGCAAACGATGTTATTTCATAATATTTTCGGAATAATAAGGAGGACACAATTTATCACACAGTTTAAAATAAATTTACAGAAAGGCATAATAGTATGAATAACAACAGATCGAAAGTAGCAATAATTGGAGCAGGATTCGTTGGAGCATCGACAGCATTTGCCCTTGCAATGAAGCAGTTGGTAAATGAAATGGTAATCATCGATGTTGACAGGAATAAAGCTGCTGGGGAGGCAATGGATATCAATCACGGGCTGCCGTTTATCGGGCAGATGAATATTTATGACGGAGATTATTCCGACTGCGCTGATTGTGATGCCATTATTATTACAGCAGGAGTTAACAGAAAACCTGGTGAAACGCGTATTGATTTAGCTAAAAAGAATGTGAGTATCGCAAAAGAAGTTACAACCAATATAATGAAATATTATACCCGTGGTGTAATTCTTGTGGTTTCTAATCCGGTAGATATTCTCACTTATAAAGTCCAGAAATGGTCTGGCTTGCCCAATGGGAGAGTATTAGGAACTGGTACGGTTTTAGACAGTTCACGATTCAGATATCTGCTTAGCGAAAAGCTTGATGTGGATGTAAAAAATGTTCATGGTTATATTATTGGTGAACATGGGGAGACCCAATTACCATTCTGGAGTGCTACACACATTGCAGGTAAAAATATAAGTGAATATTTTAACGACCCAGCCTACGGCATAACAGAAGCCGATAAACTTTCCATTGTAGAGAATGTAAAAAGTGCGGGCGCCGGAATTATTAAGAACAAAGGTGCAACTTATTATGCAATTGCCGTTTCGGTAAATACACTCTTAGAGTCATTGCTTAAGAATCAAAATACCATTAGAACGGTTTCATCGGTCATTGATAATAAATTCGGTATTGACGATGTAGCCTTGAGTCTTCCCTCAGTCCTTAATCAAAACGGGGTTAAAAAGGTTATGGACTTAAACATGACCGATGAAGAACTTTCCTTACTTCATCATTCAGCAGATCAGTTGAAGCTTATTTTAGAAGAAGTAAAAGATATTTGAGTTACGGACAAATTATTATTAAGGAGCGAAATATTATGGATTACAGAAAAGAATCATTAAAACTTCATAATGAATGGAAGGGAAAAATCGAAGTTATCAGTAAAGTTCCGGTAAAAGATAAGCAAGACCTTTCACTTGCATATACCCCAGGTGTTGCTGAACCATGCCTTGCCATTCAAAAAGATGTAAACCTCTCATACAACCTGACAAGGAGATGGAACCTTGTTGCAGTTGTAACAGACGGTACTGCGGTACTTGGGCTGGGGGATATTGGTCCTGAAGCCGGAATGCCTGTTATGGAAGGCAAATGTGTATTGTTTAAAACCTTTGGTGATGTAGATGCATTTCCGCTTTGCATCCGCTCCAAAGACGTAGATGAAATCGTACACACGATTAAATTGCTTGCCGGAAGCTTCGGAGGCGTAAATTTGGAGGATATCTCTGCTCCAAGATGTTTTGAAATTGAAAAACGGCTGAAGGCTGAATGCGATATTCCAATATTCCATGATGACCAACACGGTACTGCTATCGTCGTTCTGGCAGCTATGCTAAATGCTTTGAAGCTAACAAATAAGGACATACATGATATCGAGGTTGTAGTAAATGGCTCTGGAGCGGCAGGTATAGCCATCACTAAACTGTTGATGGCTATGGGATTGGAAAAAGTTATCCTTTGCGATACAAAGGGTGCTATTTATGAAGGAAGAGACAATCTGAACCCAATAAAAGAAGAAATGGCTAAGATATCAAATCTGCATAAGAAAAAAGGCCTGTTAGAGGATGTCATCGTTGGAGCTGATGTGTTCCTTGGTGTATCTGCAGCCGGTGTTCTCACAAAGGAAATGGTTAAAACAATGGCAAATGATCCTATTATTTTTGCCATGGCAAATCCCACCCCGGAGATAATGCCGGACGAAGCAATTGAAGCCGGTGCAAGTGTTGTGGGTACAGGTCGTTCAGACTTCCCGAACCAGATTAACAACGTTCTTGCATTCCCTGGCATTTTCAGAGGCACTTTGGATGTAAGAGCAAGCGATATCAATGATGAAATGAAGATTGCAGCAGCAAAAGCTATCGCAGAACTTGTTTCTGATGAGGAACTCAATGCTGAATATGTTATTCCCGCTCCTTTTGATCCTAGGGTAGGAAGCGCAGTTGCCAAAGCAGTTGCAGAAGCTGCCAGAAAATCAGGCGTTAGCAGGGTATAAGGAAATCATCCGATTGTATAAATACATACCGGGAGCATCATTTAAGTGAGGCTCCCGGTATGTAATTAATTCCTAAGTTTAACTCCCCTTTGTGGGAGTCTATTATTTATATAAGCTCATACATTTCAATGCTTTCTTCTTTTTTAACATGTTCAGTTACCTTTAGAACCTTGAATTTGGTAAGATTCTCACCAAATCGGATTTCAACAATATCTCCCACATTAACTTCTGTCCCAGGCTTGGCAGTACGACCGTTTATAGTAACTTTCTCCTTTGAACAGGCCTCATTGGCTAGAGTTCTCCTTTTAATAATACGACTAACTTTAAGAAATTTATCTATACGCATGCTAATCCTCCTCTTTTTCTTTTCCTTCAAGTTTTTTAGATTCATCCCAGAAAGCATCCATCTCGGCAAGAGACATATCAGCAAGCTGTTTTCCTTGCTTAGCGGCGCTTTTTTCAACAAATTCAAACCTGCGAATAAACTTGTTAACAGTAGCTGTTAACGCAAGCTCGGGCTGGACCTTCAAAAACCTTGATACGTTTACTACCGCAAAGAGTAAGTCTCCCAGTTCTTCTTCAATGTTTGCTCTATTTTCGTTTTTGTATGCCTCCTCCAGCTCTTTAAACTCCTCTTTCACCTTGAGCATGGCATCATTTATATCATCCCAGTCAAACCCAACCTGAGCAGCTTTCTGCTGCACTTTAAAGCTTCGCATAAGAGCAGGAAGGTTGCTCGGAACCCCATTCAAAACTTGTGTCTGTGTTTTCTGACCCTTTTCTTCCTTCTTGATCTTTTCCCAAATCGTCATTACATCATCGGGAGTTTCTGCTTCTTCTCCCCCGAAAACATGTCGGTGACGATTTACCATTTTTGCACTTACACCGTGAATTACATCGCTAAAGTCAAATTGTCCGTTCTCTTTGGCAATCTGAGCATGAAATACAACTTGAAGGAGTAAGTCTCCCAACTCATCGCAAAGTTTTGTGGGGCTTTCCTCGTCTATGGCTTCTAAAACTTCATATGCCTCTTCTATAAGGTATCGTTTAAGACTCTTGTGATCCTGCTCCCTATCCCACGGACAACCATTTGGAGCCCGAAGCAAAGACATAATCTCCAACAAATCATTATAGTCATATCTTTCTTTTTTCATATATTCCTCCGCTATTAGTCCGTTGATTACCTGCCGTAAATTTCTTGATTTTGTTTATCAGCGTTTGAGTTCCCCTGTACCGGTGAGTTTTTCTATACTCCTTGGCAGGGCATCCTTAGAATTTTTCCAATCCGCTTCGGAGTTACGGTAATCAAACATCTTTGTAAAGTAATTTACTTCTTCATTAATTCGTTTTAGTTCTGACAATTCCAAAGGCAACAGTTCAGTTAAAAATTCAGCCTGCGTGGCAGGAGAAAACACCTCTCTTGCTTTAATAAGCAATCCTTCAACATGCTTTAGACAAAAACCTTTAGATTCATTGAATTTCCTTTTAAATTGCGGCTCCTTTTTATAAAGATAGAGGGTGTTATCTAAAAGTCTGTCCATATTGTCATTTGTTTTTTTGCATACGGCGCAAGTGCTTTTTAACGTGGTAAGTTTACTTAGCAATTCCTCTATAGCCTTTCCCGCAACACTCTTCCTGCCCTTGATGTTTTCTGAAAAAGCTTCGAGGTGACCTTTATTTTGCAAGGAATTGATTTCCTTTTCATGCTTTAAATATATTTCTTCTATGTCCTTGATCTGCTCGGCCATATGAGTGTCAATAACCAAAGCCAGCGGTAATCTATTCTTCTGAAGGTTGTACAGCTTGGCAAAATGATTGGCAC
Organism: Clostridiaceae bacterium; assembly: GCA_012520615.1. Lineage (GTDB taxonomy): Bacteria > Bacillota > Clostridia > DSM-8532 > DSM-8532 > DTU059. Next base: position 28,619 of record JAAYNX010000222.1, read on the forward strand.
AAAAGCCGGTACGATTTGTTTCAATCCTGCAATCAGGTTCCATCATGGCCGGCCCTATAGCATATTCCAGTGCATCATTCTCTAACCTTTTTTCACAAACACAAAGGGGGCATTCGGTTTTCTGATCAAATGCCTCATTGATAGGAATGGTATATATTCTTTCTTTCATGTATAATATCTCCAAGTTTTCTAGGACCGCTTTTTACCAATGTGTATAGGATATCACAATTGGAAAAAACTAATCAAGGCTATTACACCCGTTTTTGATGTTTTTTTCAAAAAACACTTGACTCTAAATAAGGTCTTTGCTATTATGTAATAGCGTCACAAAACGGTTCGCGAAAAATTTATGGCGGCGTAGCTCAGATGGCTAGAGCACGCGGTTCATACCCGCGGTGTCGTTGGTTCAATTCCTACCGCCGCTACCATATGGCCCCATGGTCAAGAGGTCAAGACACGGCCCTTTCACGGCTGTAACGGGGGTTCGATTCCCCCTGGGGTCACCAATAAAAGCGAGATGATTACAAATCATCTCGCTTTTTGTTTACGCGGAAAATCCTTCGACTCCACTGCGCTCCGCTCAAGAGGACATCAACATATGTCATTCTGAATGGAGTAAAGCGGAATGACACACCACCTATGTCAATTCAATTCGTCAAGAGTGAGGGAGAAGTTGTTCATGAAATGCTTCATGAAGTACTCGACTTCGGGAAGCTTTAAACTTTTTATCTTTTTTTGTATTGACTTTTGTGCTTTTTGGAATTCACCGTTTCCGGCTTTTGACTCTTCCACACATTTTATGTAGGCACAAATTCTGTCTGCGGCTTTAACTAGCCTCCCTTCGAGGCTAGTTTCATCATAGAACAGAATTCCTTTATAATAATCCTGTAAAAAATCAGGAAGCAGTGATAAAAGCTTATCTTTTGAAAGTTCCTCCAAACCTTTATACGAAGTTTGAATCTCCGGGTTAAAATATTTTATAGGAGTGGGAAGATCTCCGGTGATGGTTTCGTTGCTATCATGATACATTGCAAATAGAGCTGTTTTTTCAGGATTTGCATTACCATTATATACCTTATTATTGATTACAGCCAAACCATGGGCAATCATAGCTACCTGAAGGCTGTGCTCCATAATATTTTCTCTGTCCACATTTCGCATAAGGCTCCATCTGTAAATATGCCTCATGCGGGACAAAAAAGCAAAAAAGCTGTATTGGTTATTTTCCTGATTCAATAAAAAAACCTCCCTTTAAAACAACTCTGTCATACCCGTTGAATATCTGCACCAAGTCTCTGTAATTTATTCTCTATAAATTCGTACCCTCTGTCAATATGATGTATGTCGAGGACCTCTGTTGTTCCGGTAGCGGCAAGTCCTGCAATTATAAGCGCCGCTCCTGCCCTTAAATCCGTTGCACGCACCTGCGCCCCCTGTAATGTCTCTATACCTTCTATAATTGCTGTTCTTCCGTCTACGCGTATTTGAGCGCCCATTCTTCTAAGTTCATTTACATGCATGAATCTGTTTTCAAAAATAGTTTCCACAATAACGCTGGTTCCTTCGGCAAAACAGACATACGCAGATAATTGGGCCTGCATATCTGTTGGAAAGCCGGGAAACGGATGGGTCTTAATATCCAAAGCCATAGGCCTGTTTTTACCTATGACTCTTATAGTATTATTTTCTTCTATGATTTCGATGCCTGATTCCCGCAGCTTAGCCGTTACAGGTTTTAAATGCTCGGGAACTACATTTTTAAGGGTTATGTCTCCGCCGGTTAACGCCGCTGCTGTCATAAATGTTCCGGCCTCAATTCTGTCTGGCATAATGGTATGTTCCGTGCCATTTACCTTATCCACACCATCTATTGTTATCGTATCCGTTCCCGCTCCGAAGATTTTTGCTCCCATTTTGGTAAGAAATGATGCTAAATCTACTATTTCAGGCTCCGATGCCGCATTTTCGATTACTGTCCGCCCCTCAGCCAATACTGCCGCAGTTATCAGGTTTTCAGTTGCTCCCACGCTAGGAAAATCAAGATAAATAGTTGCTCCATGCAGCTTTTTATCGGGGCAATATGCCTCAATGAAACCATGTCCGTTATTTATTTGCGCACCCATAGCCTCAAAGCCTTTAAGATGGAGGTCTACTGGTCTGCTTCCGATGGGGCATCCTCCTGGCAAAGCAACTTTTGCGGTTCCTGTTCTGGCAAGCAAAGGCCCCATTACCAAAAAAGAAGCCCGGAGCTTGTTTACCAATTCATACTCTGCAGTATGACCGGTAAGAGATTGGGCTGATACTGTAATTTTTCTTGATCTTCCGTTTACTTTTACATTTGCCCCCAAGTTTGATATAAGTTCGCACATATCCGAAACATCATCTAACCCCGGAATTTGTTTGATGAGGCATTCCTCTGCTGTTAATAAGCATGCAGATATAATGGGGAGAATAGCATTTTTTGAACTTGAAATTAATGCAGAGCCCATTAAAGGCTTTCCCCCGTTAATAACAAAAGCTCCCATATACTTCACCTCTTAATTTTTATGTAAAAGTCTTTAATGAAGCTTTTGTTCATGTCTTTATTATTTTCTTAAAACTTAGTTTCAATCATGGTAAATAATCTTGTTTTTTATAAATCTCCGCAAATTCGCAATGTGCGCTCAAGCATAACCAAAAAATCACCAAAAGTCATCATTCTGTCAGGGTATGCCAAGCTTGTAGCATTGCCTTGAAGTATACCTTTTTCAAGGGCAAATTTGTAAGAATTTAAATATCTGTTTTCAGCCTTATTTAAGTCAGTATAATGTGACCAAATTCCCGGTTTCGTGGGTATAGCGCTTTCACGGGTTTTAAATTTGTAAAATTCAATTAATAAATTTACGGCCTTATCCCTTCTGACGTAGGAATTGGTTACCTCTCCCGAATTGTCTATTAGCCCTGCACTGACAGCTTTTTGAACTATATCATAGTCGTTATATTCTGTCTCTAGCACATCAAACAAAAGCTTTAATATATCCTTTTGCGTCATATGAGCATTGTGATTAAAATTCGTATTTTTTATACTCTTCAAATCATAAATCTTCTGAATTCTTTCCATGCTTTCTCTTACATACAAAGGAACAGTTGTTTGAGGCTTAATCTCATTTGTTGCAGCCACAATTGCCCCCGGTTTATCCAATTCCCCTATGACACGGCCAAGTGAATAATCAGTGAATGTGGGCAGCTTATACCAACTCTGGTTTGAGCTACAAGCAAAGGTATTAATCTGTCCTTGTGCGTAGCTTCTTATGTCTGTAACAGGCAGTTCAACCCTGATTGGTATGTTGAGCGTATTTATTGGGCTGCCTTGTATATACGAAAATTTAAAGTCGGTAACCGGAGTTTTAAAATTCATATTTGCCGATGGTGTGTATTGGCTTGCTGGTGAAAGGGTTTCCAATCTAAAGTCCAATACATTATTCTTTGTTTTCATCTTAAAGTATGAATCTGTATGAAAAGTACCGGGCCTTATTGTGTACTCACCCCAAGGTAGTATAAGATAGAGCTCCTTTTTTAGCTCTGCTAAAGTATCTATTACAACAGAGCTTAAATCCAACCTAATTATAGAGGTTCTTTCAGGAGGAACAGAGAGATCTATTTTTACAATCGATCCATATTGGCTTCGGATTCTTTCTCCCAAAACATGAGCATCATCACCCTGAGAAGAAATAACCCATATACCGTCTTCAAGCTTGGCCGGAATATTAAGACCGTCGCCCGTTACAGCTTCTTCAAGATCAAAGCTGCCGTCATACTCGTTTTTGCTTTTGTTGGTTATAACCATAATAGTACGGGTAGGCATACTCCGAAGTTTGGTTGTTGGGTCGTACGCATAAAGCCTTGCATAATAGCGCCTGTTAGATATCAATCCGGTAGCCGTATATGTATCGCTGTTCACTTCAATTGTTTTCGAACCTGTAAAATTCAAATCCTCGGAAAACTCCAAGAGATATAAAAGTCCGCTTTCCTGAACCCAGATATAGGTTATACTGCTTTCGGTGACACCATTTGGACCAGTATCAACACCGAATCCGGTAGGCGGTGCAGGAGGCTTGTGGGCTTCTGTTTTTATAACCAGCGGGTTGCTAAATTCCGATTCTATAGCATTTCCCTGAGAGTCTATGCTGATTGCCTTTATCCAGAAATAATAAACTGTATCGGACTGGAGTGAATCCACTCTGAAAAAGGTGTTGTTTTTTATTTGTTCATAGCTGACCTGCTTTATTATGGTCGCTTGTTCCAGTTTATCGCTGGTACCTCCTCTGATTTCATAATTCATATCAATAAAATATGTCCAGAAAAGGTCTACAAAGGTTGAGGCTGCAATGCCCTTTAAATCAACGGGCACTGTCGGGGTTACCGGAGTTTCCGGAACATCTACAGGAGTAGTAATAATTATGGGGTCGGAAGGATCGGAAGAAACCCCGTTCTGATTTTCTATGGTAACCCAGACCAGGTATGTAGTATTATCGTTAAGACCTGATATATCAAAGCTAAAGGTCTGGTCTTCATCATCCTGCAGGTCAGGAACATTGAATCTCTGTTGCGGAATTTCAAAGGCTTGGATATCAGGTTGAGATAAATCGCTGTATGCTATAAATGGTTCATCCCTGTTATTTCTCATACTAATAGCGTTTACAGCCTCATTGTAGCTAACTACATGAGGAACCACTGACCACCCGGTAAGATATTCAAACTTTTTACCAATTTTTTTATCATCATATCCCTCGTCACCGGGATTAAGTTCGTCATTCGCTATGTAATCGTCCTTGGAGACTTGGTCCCATCTCTCGTCATTAGCATTATATAAAGCATACCATGTTTTATCCAGTACCAGCGTTGCGCCTGTTAACGTAACGCTGTCAGACCCGTCAGCATTTACTTTTAATCCAAATGGCGGCGCAGAAGGGGCTTCCGGTCTGTCAGCTCCCGCATCGGGATCTGTAATAATTACCTTCACCGATTGCTTTGATACATATGGCATAGTTATCATAAAACCATCGGTAGGGCTTTCTACCAGATAGCTCTTTTTCGCATATATCACAAAATAATATGTTGAGTTGGATTTTAAGCCAGTCAGATCATATCTGTATCCAATAACCTCGCCCGAAGCTTTGCTCCTAATCATATTTGATTCGCTGATTGTCAGGTTTGAGGCAATCATAAAGTTGGACGGCGGATTGCTGACATCCTGTATATCTTCCAACAAATAAACATCGTAGGTTACTTCATTGTCAATAATACCTTCCCCTGTTCTGGGTGGTTTCCAAAAAATTGATGCACTAAAGGGCGTGAGAAAGTCTTCATACTTTAAATCAGAATCTGCAGGAGGAAAAGAATCTACAATCTCAGGAGCCTGGGGCTGCTGGGGAATCTGTTCCTTAAGCATAACCTTGTTATTGGATCTGAAATCAACTGGGGTAAGCGAGCCCGGCGCATAAGCTTTGGCATCAATTTTAAAGCTATATGAATTAGTGTCACCCTTTTTAACTGTTATCTGATAACTGTCAATATCAGGAATGAGTCTGTATAGCTTTCCTTCCGGCTCATTATTGACGTAACGGTACAGCTCGTAATCAACTCGGGTAAAAGTGCTCCCCTTAACAATCGGATTCCAGAAAAGCCTCCAGATAGTGTCCCCTTCATTATTGTAGCCTACCTTCTGAGCTTTAAGAAGAATATCAGTTTTAATTGTAACTGCTTCTATCTCTTCTGCCGTGGCATAAGCAACACTAGCGTTAGGTTGAGGAACAACTTTTATTGAATATTCCCGGCCGGGCATGGCATGGGTATATACATACTCCAGTTTTTTCTCGGCACTGTTTATGGTAACATTGGAACCCGGTTTACCTATTTCAGATGCTACTATATCTGGAATTGGCGGGGGCTGAGTAAAACCCTTGGTATCAGATACCAGAATTTTATAGTTAATACGGCCGGTGGTGTCCCATACATCATCCCATTTGATTTTCATGTTATTGGTGCCGGGTATAAGCTCTACAGATACATGCAGACCTGTCAGAAACTTTGCAGGATTAGATTTCTGCGAAGTAATAGTGTACTGACCTGTAGGAGTATTAATCTTATATTGTGATTTTAAATAGGTTTCATAAATAGTTCCATGCTTTATACCTTCCGGCGTATACTCGGTAAATCTAAAGCTTGTGGCAGCACCGTTCAAGGGAATAGTCATCGCTTCTTGAATTACTTGCCCCGAACCGGTCGAAATCTCATTCATTCCTACAATTATATATCTTTCATCTGCTTCGGCAGGGAAATTAGTTATGGACCAAGTCCAGCCTAGTTCTGCATACCATTCGCTGCTGTTTACATTTTTAACATAGCCTATATCAGTGACCTTGTTCTGGCTGGGCGGCTGCAGAAGCATGGTGTCAGCAAATATACTTGGGCTCGGTATAAGCCCCAGCATGAATGTAAATACAAGCAGGATTGCTATTATTTTAATTTTTATTTTTTGGTCCATAAGCTTGTTCTCCTTTGGATTCTCTAATTAAGCTCTTCCAAAACCTTGGATACCATATCTAGCATTTCACCAATGGTTGTTCTGTCGTTTGCTTCAAATCTATTATTATTAAGGATAACGAGATTTAAATCTACTCCCAGAACCACATAGGGGTATAAGCGAGGGGTTATTTCGGTACCATTTGCAATGGATATAGTTCTGGATGGCTTCATAAATTCCGGATTTATGCCAGCTTTCGTACAATAGAGCTTAACCGCCATTGAAACAGAGGATTGGTTATCCATATACCCGGTGAGCTGGCTTCTTCCAATAATACCGTCTATACCAAGTTTTGAAGCTTTTTGAGCCGGAGTCATTCCAATAATTTCGCCTTCTCTTCTAGTTACCACAGCATAGAGCATAACAGCCTGCTCACCACTTAACGGATTAGCCGGGTAGATGGTTCCCTGCCCGAATACCTTGGTAAGATCATAGCGGGATGACAGGTAGGAATAAGAACCGCTGCCCGATGTACCGGGCTGTGTAATTATTTCCCCTTTGTTTATTACAAGATACTCTCCCGGTTTTTCTGCACGGAAAAGCACATATTGCATAACATAGCCTTTGCCTCCGGCAGGTTCCATAAACCCTGAACCGTAATTAACAAATGGAGTAATATAACCGCTTCGATAAGTATACTCAATATTTACACCTATTCTTCCGGGCAACTCATTTATCCCTTTAGTTACAAGATAATTTGCTGGCATTCCGCTTCCGCCATCGATAATATCCCTCAAATAACGGGAGAGCTCTATTTCAATCTTGTTAATAACTGAATCTATCATGTCCTTGAGCTCTATATGGCTCTTATAGCTGTGACTTGCCAGATTGTTCAATATTATGGTAAGTTCACGGTCGATAATTCCGTACTTAAATGGCCCGGTGGCATCGGGGTTTCTAAGAATGTCATACAGTATATTGTTTATTTCTGCATATGTAAGGCGCGAACCTACGGCGACAGTCTGAAGTTCATACGCTTTAGAAATTAATGTAATGCCGCTAGGTAAAGGATTTTTCGGGCTTTGCCTACGGTTTATTTTCAAAAGAAGCATGGCCTCCTTTGCCCCGCCTGCCAGAGCCTTCGCCTGTAAATCTGCAAGATCGATACTGCCCTTATTAAGAGTAAATTCAGCCCCTAAAATTTTAATATTAAGCCTGCTCCCGTAGGCTTCAATTGCTTGCAATGTCTTATTGGGGATGAGCACCTCATAATATGATGTATTTGCTTGCTCTGCTGATATATTCACCGTAACGGTGGAATTCCTAGATGCCTTCAGCAAGCCTTCAATTCTATCGTCCTTTAATAAAACCCTGACGGTAGAGTCGTCCTTTTTATCAATCCGCCAGTAAAGCTTTTGGGTTAGCTTATCCGCTGAATAATTAAACAGATCGATAACATTTTCTTCTCGCTTTCCTTCGTCATAGTCAGCCTGGGAAAAGTCTGTTCTTGCTGTAACAGGCCCTATATGGAGAGAATCTTCCAAGTTCTGGGCCCATAGTTTAATATAATACAGGGTATTGGACTTTAACAATTGATTTGTTAAAACACCGTTTTCGTCCTTTACCGGTTTCCCTCTAATTTTTGCGTAATAAATATATTTGGAAGAGCCTTCATCCACATAGATACGGGTTTTCTCGCGGTAAAACTCAATTCTTCCCCACTCGGTTTCATAGCCATAATCAGTATGCCCGGTGGCACTGTAATTTAACTGCTGGTATTCAGAATCACTGTCTGTTCTGGCCTCTAAAAAGTAACGATACGGGGCCTCCCCTTCAAAACGTATCTCTATTTCTTTTAAGCCGTCCCGGGTTTTCTCCTGTATAGGCGCTCCTCCTTCATCTACCCAGGTGCTGCTCTTGTTGTCATACCATTGTCCATTGTCTTTGTTTTTTACTTGTACATCATACCATTGATTGGAGTTTAAATTGTACATCCTGAAATAATAGGTGGTTCCATCCTGTACACAAGTGTATTCAGCTCTGTTCAGAAGGACATATTCTGATTCCGCTTCTTCCGCTTTTTTAAGATAAACCTGCATAGAATCCGCAGTAGCACCGGGAGCGGTGCTTTGAATATTGAAACCTATCTCCATGTCCTTAACAGCTTCAATAAACGCCGGGGCTTTTACCATACGGGTTGTGACGGGTATGGTAATCCATCTGCTTGTGGTTTCAATAGACTCCCCTTCTGTATCTGTCTGATTTCTATTTCGAACTGCTCTAAGGCTGAAGAAATAAATCCTGTTAGGCCTTAAAAAGTCCCTGCGTATGGGCATAAGAACCTGTCCGTTTTCGCTCACGGTAAGTTTGATATTCTCAAGGGCACTATCATTTATATCCAGATGCAGCTTACTATCACCGGCAGGATTTCTGAATTCGTTGTATGCCTCAAGAAAATTAATGTTTACGGCGTCATTCTCATAATCAGCATCATCTGCCCTTTCAGGGATGGCTTTCGATGTACAAACCATTTCATAGGTAACATCCTTTTCGGCGTGAAGCCAGTTTAAGATAACCCAGGCATCACTTAGAAGCAATTCTCCGTCTTCATCAACTGCGATAGAAAATTCAGCAGGCGCCCGGGGGTCTCTATAATCATTATCCAAACCTCCGTCATCTATTTTCGGAGTAGTAATGGTCTTCACCGCTGTATCCACTGAGCTGCCGAGCTTTTCATCCCCTACCATGAGAGTTGCTCTGGCTTTAATGTAATATACGGTATTTGGAAGGATCGGGGTGCCATCTTTATCATTATAAATGATTGTTTCTAGCATAGGTTCTTCTGCTCTTAAAGTTGAATATGAAACTTCATCAACAACATCGGGATTTTCGCTAAAATTAGACGAATCTCTGCTAATAAAAAATTCGTATCTAATGGATCTGCCATCAACAACATCAGTATAGCGCTGCCACTCCACATTGGTCAGGATACGGGGGTATTCTACCCGGATTCCGTCCAACTCTATTTCGCCTGTTACCGGATCGGGATCAATATTTGGCTCAATATGCAGACTAATATCGGGCATGGGTACCGGTGTTTCTGTTAAAGGCCATGTAGTGAAGCTAATAACAGGCGATTTGTAAGAAAGGCGGTTGTTTAAATCACTGCTCAGTCCATCAGCCCATAGTTCATCATATATGTCGTCATTATCCTCCAGACGGGAGGAGAAAATCTGCATAAAATATGTGGTGTTGGGTACCAGAAAATCAGGGTAATCGCCGGGTATAAGGTTTTCATCCGGGTCTTCGTTATTTTCCTTTGTAAGTTTCGATCCGCTTACATAATCGTAGAAAAGATTATCTCCCGGCAAAGTATTACTATTGCTGTACTCGGGATCCCCCGGATCCTGTGGGATTTTGCATATTATTCTGTTTGGGTTATCAGGATCCTGAATAAAATGCTTTTTACCCAGAACCAGCACTCGCTTTTGAGCTGTAGGCAAATAAATCTCCTTGGGATTTGTTGTGCCTATTTTAGTGGTACTTACTGCTTTTTCTGTGTCAGGTAAAAGGGTCGATAAAAGGATATGGAATATTATATCTGAACCAACTTCTGGCTTGCTTTTAAAGGTTTCCCAATCCTCGGTTCTCCATGACAAAGGCTTTTCAAATGATAGTTGCAAATCGTTTATTGGTATTTCCACTTCACCGCTAGAAAGCTCTGTTGTAGGCACTGTTACTGTGTCACGCCCTGAATATATCGCCTCGACTCGGATTTCCTTAGGAAGAGGCGGCTTTCCGGAATCTACACCTAAATTTCGTATATCAATGGCAAGAGATGAGCTTCTTGGTTTATCAGAGGAGCTATCATAATAAACCACTCTGAAATAGTATTCCGGGTTTTGGTTGCCATCAATTACTATGTTTACGATTTCACTTCCGTAGTCCACGGAGGCTTGCAATGACGAAGCAGGTATTTTGACCCATTTATTCGTATCTGTGTATAGATCCTGTATACGGGGCGCATATTGAACTTGATAAAAAAGCTCCGGATAATTACCGTTCACTATTTTTTTAAACCGCACCTCTACCTTATCAGTATCAATCTTTGTCAGCTCCATTTGCATCGGGGTAAAAATAGAGGTAAGATTGTGCCCGATACCTTTAAAAGCATTATCAATATTTTTTACAGGGAAACGGTTTCCACTATCTGTTTGCAACTTGGTTATTCTTGTGTTTACCTGTTCCGAAGCAGCGTTTTCAAATATAATACCTATGTTGGTAAAGGCATATTCGGTTCCAGGCTCTATACCCTCTTCTTTTTTAAGAACTACCGAAACAACGTTGTCAGGATCGGTAACTAAACCGTTCTCAAATCCACTGACTGAAGCCGTCTTTCCCTCAATTATCATGTTGTTTTCAGAGTCATAGTCAGTAGTAAAATTAAGCTGACGTGTTGAGCCTTGCCCTACTGTCATATTGATTTGGAAACAGGCTTTGCTTATTGGAGCTTCTGAAGTTTGAAGAAGTTCTAAGGCTTGTGGTTCCGTTAAATCTACCAATTCATGAGTATTACGATTATATATGGTTGGTATTTTCCAGTTTAATTTCATTATGGGGTTGTCCCCGCTTTTTACAAGGACAGCATTGCCTTGGGTACTGCCTTCCGGCTCTAATATAGGGGCATCATCCTCGATATCTTTCATTTTAGCCATTACATTGAAGGATTCACCCGTAAAAGTGATATCGGCAAGATAATAAGTCTCTCCATAATGAGACAACGCACCATCTCCTGCCCTGTAAATACTTAGGGACAAATCATAAATATGGTCTGGCGCAAGCTCTGTACTTACTATAACCTTTCCGTCTTTATATTCCCCTAACACCGTAATTACTTCATCAATATTTGCCGGGTTATGATATGTAAGCTCTGAACGCGCTGGCTCGTTTAGTAAGGGATAACTTATTTCATATTTGTATGTAACAGGGTTATATTCTACCGTCAGGTCAATTCCCTCAGCAGCAAAAGTTTTTATTTCAGTCGGTAACCCTGATAAAACAAGTATTAATACCAAAAGCAGCGATATGACTTTTTTGAATTTATTCATTAAGGAATCCCCCTAATTATTTTCACATATATTTTTGCGCATCATTATTCGCAAATCAGATTTAAAGATACTATTACTATATCTTTATCGACATATTAAGCCCTGTTTTTAATGAGCCGCTCCATTACATTTTGTTTACTAATATGGGACATGGGGACAGGTACCTTGTCCCACATATATGTAATGGAGGGAACGCAGCATCCCCTAGTCATTTTTATAATTCCTCACTATTCAGAATTTACCCTACTTCCAAGGGTGAGTACCTCATCTTTATGAAAGACCGGAATTATATGGCCGATATGCTCATCAAGATTGTTTAACAGTTTCGATATATGCCAATGCTTTAGCTTTTCATACTCATCATCGCCAATAACCTTAAGCTCCAATAAAAGCTGAATCACTACTGGGTATACAGCTCTTTCTCCTCCGTCGACAATCTTGATACAAATACCTAGATTTTTTTCTTTGATTCCCAGGCAGTAAACTGATTCAGCTCCTATCTTTGCTATTAATTTACCATTAGTATGCTGCATGAGCTCGGTACAAAATTCACCTGTTCCAGCCACCATTTCCGGATGTTTATTCATAGCCTCAAATACGGCTTTGCAAGATTCATGATAAGTGCTGTCCGGATCTTTGGAATACTTTGTTAGTCTGGCATAGGACAAAGCCATATTATAAATGGGCAAAATGAAAATAGGCAACCCGCAGCCATCGGTACCTATGGGGATGCCATCAATCTGCTGGTCGGTAAAAATACTGATGGTTTTTAAAACTTCCTGCTGCACCGGATGAGATGCTTTATTGTAGTCAGATATATCGTATCCTAGAAATTTTGAATAAGCGAGCATTGCTGCATGCTTTCCTGAACAGCCTGCATGCAGAGCAGAAGGTTTTTCTCCTTGGAGAATTAGCCTGTTATTTTCATCCTCATTATAAGGTCTTTTTACACCGCAATGAAGATCTTTAACGTCTAGATTCAATCTTTTCAGAACATTTAAAACCGTATCCTGATGCATTTTTTCACCACTATGAGAAGCACAGCCTATGGCAATTTCTTTCGGTGAATAGTCCATGGCTTTTGCTCCTCCCGAGTGGATGAAAGGTATAATCTGAATAGGCTTTGCCGATGACCTAAAAAAGAACTTTGTATTAATATCGCCTTTCTTGTATATCACTTTTCCATCCGAATCAACAACGCATATATAGCCCTGATGAATACTCTCTACATATCGGTTTCTCGTAACTACTGCTAATTGTTCCATGTTTATGACTCCTTTAGGGATATATGTCTCCCGGTTCATATTTGCTTGTTTTGTTTTCTATCAAGCTAAAAGAAGGATGAATATAGCCTACGATATTCCCCTTATCGTCTTTTACCGCCGGAAGAGCCCACTTCTCAAGTTTTTTTACAGTTGCACTATCTAATATTTCTAATTCCTCCAGTATCCGTACTGCTACTGGGTAGCTTGACCATGGATGACCGTCGGACATCTTTATACATACACCTAACCGCTTTTCCGGAATGGATATGCAATAAACCCCTTCCGCTCCGATTTTTCCTATGGCGCGTCCGTCGGAATAATTAATTAAATCGGTGCAAAATGTATCGCTGCCTCTTATAACACGGGGGTATTTTGTCATGGCGCTTTGAATGAGGCCGAAGCAATCTTTGTATTTTCTATTTCCTTCATAGCCATGGGCAAGTCGGGCGTACAACCAGGCCGTTTGCTGCATGGTAAGAAAATATGTGGGTAATGTGCAGCCATCTTTCCCTGTAATAATCTCACTTTCATCACACTCTAACAGCTCAGCCATTGTCTTTGATATCAGATGATTTACGGGGTGCTCCGGTTTTGTATAGTCTTTAGGGGAGTAATTGTAAAACTGGCAAAGGGCCAGAAATCCTGCGTGCTTTCCTGAGCAATTGCTAAATATGGGAGTAGGCCGTTTGTTTAACATCACAAGGGCGTCGTGAACCTTTTGGCTTTCCGGATACTTATGGCCGCAATCCAAAGCTTTTTCGTTAAGACCAATTTTCTTTAGTATTGACAGTATGATTTTACGGTGAAAAGCCTGTCCCTCATGAGAAGAGCACATAATGGCAAATTCTTTTAGAGATATATTGAATTTTTCCAATAGTCCGGAATTGACATAGGCAACTGCATAAAGTGGCTTTCCCGAAGAACGCAGGTAGATTCCTGCATTAGGATTGCCAATAGAATGAATAATATTATTATCTGAATCGGTTACACAAATATATCCGTCATGCAAACTTTCTACTCGGCCTGATCTTGTTCTGACTGCTAATTGCGGCATATTTTTTCTCCTTTTCACAATGTTTACATACATTAATGTTGTTATTATTTTAGTCTTAAGAATATCTTGAGTTTGTGCTATAATGTCTTTACCTATTCAAAATATAAATGAGGTTTTTTTATGCAATTTGAATTTGTTAAGGACATCCTCCTATCGGACACATTGGTTCCGGACATTTTTCTAAGCGATATAATGCCCCGGATTCCATCCGATGCTGTTAAGGTGTACCTTTACTGCATTTTTTTAAGTAAATACAATAAAGAAGCCCGTCCTGAAGATTTGGCCGCAAAGTTGGATCTTTCATTGGATACAGTTAATGCATCATTTTTTATTCTCGAGCAAGAGGAGCTAATTTTGCGCACCCCGAAAGTTGTTTCTCTTACAAACATTAAAGAGCTCGCTCTATCAAAGCATTATAAAAAGAGAACAACTTCCGAAGCCGATTCTGCCAATAATAAAACCCAGACGAATATTAAAAGAAATCAATGTATTGATTCAATAAATAAAATGTTTTTTCAGGGAATTATGGCTCCCAGCTGGTATGCTGCAATAGACAATTGGTTTTTAACTCATCGCTTTGACGAGGATGTTATGGTGAGCCTGTTTAAATTTTGCTATGATAATAACGCAATGAATATTAAGTATGTGGAAAAGGTTGCTGCAACATGGGCTTCAAAAAATATAACTAGTCACTGGGAACTTGAAAAATACATGGAAGCCTGTGAGAGAACAAGAGAAATAGGCAAAACCATTGCTAAATCTTTAAGGCTTGGTAAAAAACTAACTGCCTATGAAGAAAAACATCTTGAAACCTGGCTTAATGAATATGGTTATGATATGACTATAATTGATGAAGCTCTTAAGCTTACTGTCGGTAAATCTACCCCCTTCAAATATGCCCACAATATCCTTACAAATTGGCATAAAGAGGGCATACAAAGCCTTGAGCAGCTTAAGGCGTATCAGGAAGCGTCATTCTCATCAAAAAGAAGTAAATCATCGACCAATACCGGGAAAAAGCCCCGTCGTGATAACTTTCAGCAACGTCGCTACGATGATAGCTTCTATGATAAGCTTGAAAACTTATAAATGGCAACATTAGTTACCACTGTATAATCGTTATAGTTAAACTGAAAGGACAAGGGTTAAATGGCTGATATTAGGCGCTTTTTAGATAGCGAGTACGCTCTTAAGCGTGATAGGGCTATTTATGAGGCAGAACGGCGGAAACGTGACGTTTTCGAAAAAATCCCCGAGCTATCTCGCATTGAAACTGAGATCACTTTGACAGGCGTGCGCTATGCCCGTTCACTTATTAGTGATGCTGATTCAGCGAATGCTATTAGTGAGTATTTGGAAAAGATGGGGCGTTTGAATGCCGAGAAGGAAGCCATTTTATCAAAACACAATATACCCGTTAATTATTTGGAACCCCGCTTTTCCTGTACAATTTGCGAGGACAAAGGTTATATTTCCAAAGATGGGGCATCTGTGCCGTGTTCATGCTATCAAAAACTGTATTTAGAGCAATTGTACAAGGTTTCAAATCTTGTGGACGATGAAGGAACAGGCTTTGAGTTTTTTGATGAGAGCTTCTATTCGGTCACCCCCGATAAAAAGAAATACTTTACTGAAATTTCTCCGAGGGCCCAGATTTTAGCGGTAAAAGAGCAATGCCTTGAATTCATAGATAATTTTGCTGATAACGCCTCTCATAATCTTTATTTTTACGGTCCCACCGGTACGGGAAAGACTTTCATGGCAAAAAGCATAGGTATTGAAATCCTTAAGGCAGGGTTCACCGTCTTATATTTAAGTGCAACAACTTTATTCCCAATAATACAGCAATATCGCCTTAATATAGACAGAGACGGCGTATCTAGTGAACAAGCATATAAGAATCTTATTACCGTGAATCTTTTAATTCTGGATGATTTGGGTACAGAACCGGGAAGTGATTCAAAATATGCTGAATTATTATCCCTTCTTGAGCTAAGAAAGGCTCAGGGGAAAAACAATATTGCCAGAACCATTATTTCTTCGAACCTTGATTTTAAAAGGCTCTTCCAGGAATATAACGAGCGGATAGCATCCCGTATTATAGGAGAATTCCAAGCACTACAGTTTGCAGGCGAAGATATTCGTATTCTCAAAAAACTAAAAAGATGATTATTTATGACAAAATGTTGTAAATTCTACATGTAAGTGATACAATATTTAGTAATAAACTGTAATGTTTAAAGGAGCCGATTTAAATGCAACAAAATTCCTCATTTCAGAGAACTAATAAAGTTGTATTGATGATTAATATGCTGCTTAACGTCACTACTTTCACCGGATACTTGCTGGAAGTGCTGAGGGGAGGCAGGACCCTAGGTTATCTTCTTGTGTTTTCAGCAATTATCTTTATACCGCTTATTATAGCATTAATCGTATATCAGAAAAAACCCGCCTCTTTAAGCATTAAATACATTACTTTAATAGGATATTTGTTTTTTTATCTATTTGTTAACTTTACTTCTACCCATTTGATTACCTATGTGTATTTCTTCTGTATAATTTTAATGTATTACCTATACTTTGACTTAAAGCTTATAATAGTTTCCTGCGCAGTAGCTTTTGCAATAAACATCGGGAAAATCGGATATAGTATTTTGGTGATGAAACTAAATGCCGGAAGTATTGTAGCGGATTACATGATTCAAGTTGCGTCATTCATCCTTTTTTCTCTTTCTATCATCATCTCCACTAGACTTTCTATTATCATTAATAATGAGAATTTAGAAAATATCAGAGCCCAACAGAAGAAGCAGGCAGAAATATTGGATGATGTCCTTAAAATAGCCGCTTCTATAGAAAAAAACTCACAAGATGTTTACGCCATTGTGGAAGAATCCGCAAGCAGTTCTGATATTATTTCAAATGCCGTTAACGAGATAAGTTCAGGGATTGTACATACTGCCGAAAGCATACAGAATCAATCTGTAATGGCTAAAAATATTCACTCCCTAATAGTTAATACATCTGAACTCTCAGACAAAATGGAAGCTCTCTCGAATGAGTCTGTCTGTGCATTGAATGAGGGCATTGAACATGTCCGTGAGCTAAGTGATAAGGCTTTAGTAGTTAGCGACAAGAATCAATATGCATATAGAAAAATGCAGGAATTAACCGAGAAAGCTAACGAAATTCAAGGCATCGCCCAAATAATAACGGGCATCTCAGAACAAACTAATCTGCTTTCTTTAAACGCTTCTATCGAGGCTGCCCGTGCTGGAGAAAACGGCCGTGGCTTTGCAGTTGTAGCTGATGAAATACGAAAACTTGCCATACAGAGTAAGGACAGTGCCACCAGTATAGCAGAGATTCTTGAATCCTTAGGGAGAAAAGCATTTAAAACATCCGAGTCGGTTATAACCTTAAAAGAAATAAATGATCAACAAACTAACCTTATAAACAACACCAAAAATGTATTTGATAGTATCGCTAATAAAATGGAAGTATTCACCGATGATGTTCGCTTGGTAACCCAAAAGCTTGGCGAAATAGTAAACTCTAATAACAAGGTCATTGAAAGCATAACCGAAATCTCTGCCTTGAGTGAAGAGGCTACCGCCAATGCCGAAGAAGCCAATTCCATGACTGCAATAAGCAGGCAGAATGCTGACAAAGCAAGGGTTATCGTAAAAGAATTAATTGACACTTCCAATAATTTTAAAAAATATCTCTGATTTATTAACACTAGACAATGACGTATGAAGGGTCTTAAAGCTCCAGACTAAACGCTCTTATTTTTCTATGGGTTAGTACCCTAAATGTATTTCAACTTAGTAAATGTTTTAATAGCCGGATGTCACAGTTTTAATGCGATATCCGGCTATTTATATTTCCAAGATGAAATATTAACACCACCGACATACAACCCTAGAAAAAGACTTTCAGTAGAAAACTTTTTATTTCAGGGGGGCTGGCACTAATGAGCAAAAAACCTACATGGTTAAAATACCTTCTTCAGAGTTTATAATTATTAGCACCTCCTCTTCGGCACCTGTGTTCGCGTTGATATAAACTAAGAAGTCCTTGTCTTCTACTTTACCTGTAAACTCATAGCATAGAATCTCAGTGCCATAATTAGTAGGTATCACTGCAAGACCTGACGATTTAATGTTTTCCCCTCTTTTTACTTTTTCTCTGGCCTGAGCCTCTGTCAATTTTGGTTCACCAAACTTCCGTTCTGTATGATTCATAAGATAGCCATTTGCCTCAAAACCGACAACCTCTCCATTGTCCAAAGCTACCTTTACTTTTATAAGATCAGGATAGTAGGTAATATTATTTTCGGTATAAGCGTAATTAATAGTTGCAACACCATCGTTTTGCATGTAGTAGGATTGCTTCATATTCGGATAATTTCGATCCTTTAAAAACTTCGCGCCTATTTCCATCGCTTTATTAATATCTATGGTCTTATCACCTACTTCTCTGTTGTAGAGATACCATACCACTCTGCCCCCAATTACCGAAACATCAGCTTCTGCGACGCTATCCTCATCTTTGTTAGCTAATTCCATTTTAAAATTATACGTATTTATTATTCCGTTATTGTTATCTGCAAGCTTGGCAATGTTCCTAACCTTTCCATCACCCATAAACTTACTCAATATTTCCATAGCCTGGTTCTCTGTTACCTTATTCCCGGATAAACCGAGAGCTTTTCGATTTTGCATGTGTTCGGAATAAGGCCCGTCATAAATCAAAGTGGGCATTTCCTCAAATTGATCGTTTATGCTGCTAAATGTCTTTGGCATTTCCTCTGAGATTTCTTTCATCTCTTCTTGACCCTCATAGGCCACGTTCTCCCACTTAAGGTTGCCGTTAGAAAGATCCTGCTGCATTTCCAAAAGACCTTTTTCAAGATTTACCGAAAAGCTGTGCAGATTGGCCAATGTTTTCATCTGCTCATCATCAATGGGTTTTCCGTTGGTATTTTGCCTTACCATTGATTTTGACATATCGGCCACTTGAGTTAAAAATTTCTCTGTGTTGGATAATACCCCTACTGAAATAGGCAGCTGACCCAAATTGCTAGCGGCACAGTATGATTCCCGCCAAACATCGCTTAAAGTTGCGGCAGTAAGCTCGGGAGAGGAAGTCATGCGTGCTTTCATAAGCATAACCTCCACGTTCTGAATATATCCCACCAGCTCATAAAAGGCTTTGTTGTAAGCATTATTCAGCTGTTGTCTTAACCTCATGGCCATATTATATTGATATGCCCCAAATATGGTGGTTAAAAGAAGTATGACTATTATTACGCTTTTAGCCCGATTCTTAGCCTGTGAGCGTTTTAGTGCCTCATAATTATCTTTAATGTTTTCCGCTCTTTCTCTTTCTAAATTCATTTCCACATCTTTTTCCATATCACACCTACGCCTTTCCGTACTATGTTTTTTTACTTTCCAAAATTATGTTTCCCAATTTTAACAATAATTTTCCTGGACCAAATCCATTTACTTGTAGCTGTTGCCGGATTCCAATAATATAAGCATCCATAGGTGGGATCCCAACCGTTTAAGGCATCCTGAGCCGCTTTTACGACTGTTGATTTTGGATCAATAGCAACATTAATTTGGCCGTCACTCACCGCAGTAAAAGCTCCCGGTTGATAAATCACTCCAGCAATGGAATTTGGAAAGCTCGAAGACTTTACCCGATTAAGAATTACCGCTCCAACGGCTACCTGCCCCTCATAAGGCTCTCCCCTAGCTTCGCCATTTATTGCTCTTGCCAGAAGCTGTAAATCGCTTACTTGGCCGGCAGGTGCTCCAAAGCTGCTTTGTCCAGAAATAACACTTAATGCAATAATCGAAAAAATCATAATAAGTAGCTTTTTAGTTTTAATACTTTTCCTTGTCCTCATAGTAATGCCACCTCTGTGTATATTCTCAGAATCTATTCTTTCAAAATTCTGGACAATTATGCTACAAAAAAAGTACGGCTAATTATTTGCCGTACTTTTCCCATGCGCCCATCAGGGGCGCAAACTAACGGGTGAAAGTCTCGAACACGTCTTAGTAGCGGGAAGTGTATACCTTTCTATAACACTCCAAGCATAGCAAGTTCAACCGCATCAAGTGCCCTTACATAATTGTACAAAGCTTTCCATGCATCAAGTTCGCTTTGTCTAAATCGAAGCTCTGCTTCTTGTAATTCAATTTTGCTAATTAAGCCGAGATTATACTTATTACGCGCGACAATATACTTTTTTTGTTGTGCTGCAGCCTTTTTTTCTTGAATTTTTACCGCATCATATTTTGTTTCATATTCAGAATAAAGATTGTTAAAATTAATAGATCTCTCAATTAACCATGTATCCAGCTCTGCTTTTGCAATTTCTCTGTTCTTTTCTTCTATTTTTATGATGCTTGATTCCGCTTCATAAACATCATCTAAAATATCAATTTTTCCATCAATAATAGAAATATTTTTTATAAGTTGTTTTGCTTTAATATCATTTTTTTCAAAACTACTCTCGGCAGCACTATGTTTAATAATATTTTGCGGCCGTATATTTTTGATATCTATAGTTATTTCAGCACTTAGATTCTCATTGATATCAATGATTCTAAGAATATGCTTATATAAGTTATTATAGCTAGACAAAACAGATTCACGCTCATTTTTTGCAACTAACAATTCCGCATCCTGATAATCAACATCAATCTGAGTAGCTCTTCCTTGGTCAAGGTTTGCCTTATTTATTTGGTAGAGAATATTATTGTATTCAACTGAATTATCCGCAAGATTATAATTTTCTTTTAATATTATTAAGGAAAGACATTTTTCTTTAAAATCCGCTACCAGCTTCTTTTGTTCCTGTTCACGTAAAAGTTCTTCGTTAGCCTGAACGAACTTATAATTTTCACTTTGAACGTATATATCTGCTTTTAATGCTATTGAATCAGCAAGGTAAGCCTGATACATGCTTAAATCCAATGAACACGCATCCATGCTGGTTGCAACAGTCACCCATTCTCCTGATCCTTCTGTTAAAGTCTCCATTTCTTTTTGATAGAGTTCTATCAAGATTTCATTCTGGTTTATTAATTGTCGATACTTTTCTTGATTGGCGTTCTGGGCAGATAATTCCGCATCCAGCCGCATTAGATTTAAATTATTTAGTTGATACGCTAATTCGATCTTTCTGTATTCCGGACCTGAAGTTTTATAAATTTGAATAATCCCGTCCAGTGTGTATTCTGCTTTTTTACCTTCACCATAATCAATTGAATAAACCTCATTAAGACTCCAATCAGTTATTGGAAGTAAATTTGCTGCGAATATGGTTCCTCCAGAAAGCGAAACCAATAATACAATACATATAATTGCAATCAACGTTTTTAGCTTCATATAAAACTCTTTCCTTTCTTTATTACTGAGTTTAGAATGTTTTCCTTTAATCCAGCAAATCGATTTTCTCAAGAAAATATCTTAGAAATGTTTTTTGTTTGGTAATAATATTTGCTTCACAAAGCATTCCAACTTTTATCTCTCCTTGCTTCCCATTTGCTCCAATTAGCTTAGTTCCGGGTACTGTAGCTTTGACTATATAGAAGCTTTGCCCACTGGATTCATTTATCATTGCATCCTTTGAAATACTTACTATTTGCCCTCTAATCTCTCCGTACTCCTTATTAGGCAAGGCCGCAAAATTATACTTAACAGTATCGTTTACTTTGAGTTCTCCGATATCTTCATTGCTTACATATATCTGCATGGTATACGCTGTGTTGTTATCAGGAATAATTGTAAGTACCTCTTGCCCTCCTGGTATAAAATCCCCCGGAAGCATCTCATACAAAACGTTTACAGCTCCATCAATACTAGCTGTAACTAGGGCATTGTCGATATCTATTTCAACCTTTTTTATACTCTGCTCAAGCGTCTTAATATTTTCAGTAATACTTCTGATTTTGTCATCAGTCGCCACAATTTCTTGAGCCTTTAACCTATTGATATAAAGAAGTCCGTTTTGGTCATTTGAAGATTCTGTCTTGTTTGATTTTAATGATTTTAACTCCACTTCTCCCAACTTAATGCTTAAGTTGATTGAATTAATCGTATCAATAAGCTTTTCTTTGTAATCCATCATATTTTGCCGTTCATCCAGATAGAGCTTCTTTATAGAATTGCTCCTGTCTTCTTCGTTCAAATTTAATAATGTTTCTTTGTCCAGTGATCCACTTATTCTACTTTCTAGTTCTAGGATACTCTTTTCTTTCTCCTTTATATTTTTTTGAATGTCCGCCTTATAACTTGTTTCAAAATTTGAATATGTTCCCTCTGCTTTATCCATTTGCATTCTGGCGTTTTCAATTTCAACTTCCGATACTCCATACTGTTCCATTGATTTATATGCTTCGTATATCTTCTTTGCTTCCATATACTGGTTCTCTAAATCCCTTAAATTCAGAAGATATTCATCATACAAATAAGCAAATTCGTCATCTTTTGCAAATACTGATTTATTTTGTGTTATGCATTCAAGCAGTGTAGAATAAGCATTCTTTAAAGTTTTTTCTTCTTCAAGTGCCAGCTTTAGTGCTTCATAATTGCTTGCCTTTATCTGGTTAGCTTGTTCATCATACTTTCTATTTATATCTCTATAGGTTATTTTATAATTCTCATATTTCTGACGGTACTCCATATCGGTATCGGTTTTTGTTTCAATAAGGTTCTTATTTGCATCCAGCGACTTTATATAGTTTTCAATGCTGATTTTCTCATTGTTATATTTTGAAAGTTGAGCTTTGTTTATATTAATCTCTTCGTCAAGCTTTACCACCTTATAATCTGCATCAATTCTGGCGAATTCAATTTCAATCAGTAATTTATTAACTTTTTGGTAATACACTGTTTCTGTTTCCTCATTGAATACATTTTGTTCGGTAATAATCGACTCCCTGTATTTACCAAGGTTATCTAGTTCCATATTCAACTCATCCAGTTGCCTTCCCAGATTATCTTTTTCAACGGTTAGTGCCTCATGCTCAATTGTATAGAGTATATCTCCTTTTCGTACAGAAGCTCCCTGCTCAAATCTCATTTCTTTTACAACGCCGCCATAGAGATTTCTTACAGTACTAATACCTGCCGCAGGTCTTACCTGACCATTGGCTTTAACAACAATCTCAACTTTTCCCAAGGATGCCCATAATATAGCACTGCCTAAAATGGCTAGAAGTATATATGTAAATATCCATAAAAACGGATGGGGCTTTGACTGGTATACTTCCCGGCTATCGCTCATGTCTTTAATATCAACCAAAACTGCTTTCATGGGTTGCTGCCCCCTTCCGTACAATCAGAAGTGGCACTAGCTTCTGCAACACAGGATGAAAACTCAGGGATATATAATCCGGGAACTGCCAGGATAGGCACAGTTGCAGTTGCAGTTTCCTTGTTTGAAGCAGGTGCGCTTTCCTTGTCTGCAATCAACTGAGTGTTATCTTTATTCTCTTTATTCTCTTCGTTATCAGGTAATTGTTCCTTCCAAAGCTCGTAATACCTACCATGTTTGTTCATTAGTTCTTTGTGAGTACCCATTTCTATAATTTTACCTTCATCCATTACATAAATTCTGTCACATCTTTTTATAGTGCTGAGCCTGTGAGCTATGATAATAGTAGTGACACCTTTGCACACAGTTTCAATGGTTCGTTCTATAGCTTTTTCTGAAATTGAGTCAAGGTTACTGGTTGCTTCGTCCATAATGAAAATATCAGGTTTTTTAAGAATTGCCCTTGCAATAGCCAACCGTTGTTTTTGGCCTCCTGACAGATTTGCAGCGTTTTCCTCCAAATGTGTTTCGTATCTTAACGGAAGCTTATTAATAAAATCATGAGCCTGTGCCATCTGACAAGCCTCGACTATATCGTTCATATCAGCATCTTTTCTTCCGAGGCAAAGATTTTCCCTTATAGTTCCGCTGAACATAAAGATGTCTTGCGAGATATATGCTATTTTTTCACGCAAGGAATCGTAAGATATATCTTTCACATTATAGTTTTTTATTGTAATATCGCCTTTTTCCCACGAATAAA
>JAAYNX010000248.1 GCA_012520615.1 Clostridiaceae bacterium
ATCAGTCCACTTAAATCTTTGACTAAATTAAAAGTACTAAATTTAGATAACAATAATATTATTGATATAAGTGTGCTGTCAGAATTAAAGAATCTTAACTGGCTTGTATTGGATAATAACCAAATTAGCGATATCAGTACGCTGGAGAAGTTGACAGAAATAAGAGGACTTAGTGTTTGTGGTAACCGAATTATCGATATTAGCCCGTTGGAGGCATTAGAGAAACTGGAAATACTTAACTGAATAACAACTTGATTCGTGACATTAATACGCTTACAACAATGAAAACACTGACAGAACTTTACATATCAGGCAACCGAATTGTTGATGTGGCTCCGCTGTCAACTTTAACGAATCTAACAAATCTAGAGCTTGCCGAAAATTTTATAAAGGATATCAGACCATTGCAAATACTCACTAATCTAAAAAGACTTAGTCTGGAGTCAAACTTTATCACAGATATCAATTCGTTGTCGGCATTGACAAATCTGACTGAACTTTATTTAGATAATAACCCATACAGCGATGCAGGGAACTATCGTGGTGGAGAAATAGACGTACTTTTCGGCAGATAACATTAAAATATCTACAGGTGAACAAATGAAATCAAGGGGCTGTCTTCAAGATAGCCCCTATTGTTATCTCTAAGAAAAGTGTTGGTATAATGTTCTTCAATCTAAATATAATCTATCGCAAACGGTGCGGGGTTGCCTTTACTTTTCCTTAAAAAGATAATTTTACATTTCCATAGTTTGACACTATTTTAGCATTCTGTTAGAATCAAAATGTTGTTTTTTGACAGCAGTGTTTTCATAATATTCTTGGACATTCAAAAATAGCTACATCTTTGGCACTTATCATTAGTTTATAAACTGTACACAGGTATGTATTTCGGAAATTTCATGGTATAGGAGATGCTAATGAAATACTACATTATTGAAAAAAAATTATCTATGAGTGATACGTTCATGATTAAAAACTCATACGGTGAAGATATATATATCGTTAAAGGAAGCATGTGGCCTATAATTCCACGCTATCATGTTAAAGACAGCATGGGAAATATTAAAGCTACAATACGCCGACGATTTTCTTTAATAATACCAAAGTATGATGTGTTTATAGATGGAGAGAGAAAAGTGACTGTGAAGCGTAAACTGGCGCTTAGTGACAATTATTCAGTGGACGGTGTAGATTGGGAAGTGGTAGGAGATTTTACTGCTCACGATTACCGAATGATTGATTCACAAGGCAACATTATTATGTATCTTACAAAAAAGAAAAATGTTTGGGGCGATAACTATGAGCTTGATGTGACCGGTGATGTGAATTTTCTGCTTTCCCTTGGCATATCATTGTCAATTGTTGTGATAAATCAATTGTTACGGAGAATGCGGAATGATTAAGCAATTAACATTTATCTGAGTTTCTTTTCAACATGTTCTGTGTATACCCAGATAATCTATCAGGCAGCTAAAAACATTTAACATGTTGTATTGTGTTTCGACATTAACTTTTTGGGTAAAACTGCTATGTAAGATTATTCTAAAAAAGTTATGCGAGGGGAGTTAGTTATGAAAGCGACTGGTATAGTACGAAGAGTCGACGAGTTAGGCAGAGTTGTTCTGCCCATTGAATTAAGACGAAATTTGGATTTGGACATTAAGGATCCACTAGAGATTGATGTTAACGGTGATGAAATATTACTTAAGAAGTATGTTCCCCGGTGCATCTTCTGCAAAAGCATAGAAGATGTTAAAGAAGTTAAGGGTAAGTGCATATGTCGGGAGTGTTTAGATAGAATAAAAGCTCTTTAAGCTTCAGGAGGGGTTTGGTTATTTTGTCTTTTTCCTATTTGAAGTTCCAGTACAACAATCTGCAAAGATTTCAAGCCCCTCTCCTTCTGATAACGCCTGAATTACAAAAAACAATATTCCAGCAAACATTAGTACAGAGGCAGAGCCTAATATCCTGATATTAATTTGGCTCTTATTTGTATACCTATAAAGTGCGATATTGTAACATAAATATATAGCGTTCAAAAAGACAAAACTGCTGCCTATTGGTTTATCATAAGAAATCCAAATAATTACTGATATGATTATCAGTATTATTGCAGCTATAATATTATTTCTTGCAAATATTTCTTTTCGTTCTATTTTTCTAAAAACTATAAAATTTGAAAGCATCATTACCGCAAATACGACCATAAGTATAAGCGGATTATATGGTGATACTGATTTTATTGAATAATATGAGCTCATTACTATTCCGGCAAAAATCGCATTAATAATTGAGTAAATGATAACTAGACCATCCTTCTTTCTAATATAAAAAAAATATATTATACTTGTTAACACTACCCAGATAACTCCGGTTATTAATGCAATCTTCCCATCGATTAACCTGATACTTATCAGGTTTACGATATGAGTAAGAACAAATAATCCTATATAGATATAATAGATTTTAAATAGTTCATTTCTTTTCATGATTTTTATTTTCCTTTTATATTAACTCCATTATAATAAACTATGAGGATAGTTACAATTGAATAACTATACTACTATCTTTTACTTAACAGTATTATGGCTCAAGGGAAAAGTATAATCATTACAAGAAGAAAAATAATTATTTTCATAAACGTAATAATCTCCCATATTTTAATTTTGAAGGATTTATGCCTATTTTATACTAAATAAGGTTCATTATCAAGGGTTTATGTAATAATAAGGCCTTGATGCCACGAAAACCAAAAGTTTTGCACAAATATCCAAGAACATTGAAACACTACATGATATAATAGGCCTATGTATTAGCTAAAACTTGGGTGATAATACTTGTAAGATATTTTGGAGTGTGAAAAATGAATGTTAAGAAATTCTTAGAACTAATGTCTGTTGCAGAGAAATTAAAGAATAATACAAGGCACTCATGGACTTCTTCTAATCGGCACGAAAGTGTAGCGGAGCATAGTTGGCGATTATCATTAATGGCATACTTGGTAAAGGATGAATTTCCTGATGCTGATATTAATAAGGTAATTTTAATGTGTATTTGTCATGACTTAGGTGAAGCAATTACAGGTGATATCCCTTCATTTAATAAAAGTGACAACGATGAAATTATAGAAAACAGAGAGGTTCACCAGTTGATTAGCACTCTTCCGGAACCATATAAGCAAGAACTATCAGAGCTGTTTTTAGAAATGCATGCACAAAAAACTATCGAATCTAAGATATACAAGGCACTAGACAAGATGGAGGTAATAATTCAACACAATGAAGCTGATTTATCGACCTGGCTTCCTCTCGAGTATGAATTAAACCTGACGTATGGAGAAAATGAGGTGGAGTTCTCAGAATATCTGAAAGAATTAAAACAAGCTATAAAAGAAGATACTATGAATAAAATAAAGCATAAGATAGAACCAAAGGCATAATGAACTCTAAGCAGCCTATTTGTTTATTAGGAACAATCCGAACATACAAATCAGTATTCCTGCGATTTTTGTTACAGTGATGGATTCTTGATAGATAAGAGAGCCTACAATAACCAGACAAATAGAAAGTATTATACTGTGAACAATGTGTCCGCTACTAATGTTCCAACCTGCTTTGTACATATAAATTGACCCTGCTTCAAGCCCTATAATGGAAAGTCCCAAAACAATGCTACTCCAATTGATGCTTTTGTATTCCTGTATAAAACTTCCGCTTTTGTTGATTGTAAAGTATAATACTAGAGACACCACTGCTCCGATAATATATGTTATTGTTAAGGAAGCAAAAGGATCAATAGCAGAGGGTGTTTCCTTTGAACAAATATTATAGAAAATATTGGACAGGACAATCAGTACAATCGGCCATATCATAGCAAAACTCATCGTACTTAAAACACTCCTTAAAAATTAAAATCCGACAATTAGCCTAACTGTCGGTAGGTGCTTACCCATTACAATATGATATTTCAGATATCTTCAAAATTCAAGTGTGCTTTTTCATATGTGATAAAAACATGAAAAAGAACCCGCCACAAATACCGCTTCCTCACAGGCGGTATCTGAGTACATAATGCTTAAAATTATATCATTTATCTCCGTTTAAAATCCAATTTGCATCGTAACCGAACTCAAAAGCAATTACTTTTGCGAGGGAGGGAGAGAGTGTGGAAATCTTATTTGTTTTACCGGTCAAGGTGTAAATATAGTTTTCGGAAACCCCTATGTGCTTCGCAAACTCTCTTTTGGAAAGATTCTGTTCAGCTATGATCTTGTTTAATCTGTCAGCCAATGTCATAGGTTATCGCCTTCTTCTTTGTCCTGCTTCATAATAGCAGCGAACAACATAGGGATACTGCTTCTTTATAAAAGCGACGATGAAGTAAATATCTCTTTTAATGCAAAGGATTTAATTATATTAAGTAAGTGTTTGTCAAATGACTTTAATTGGAAACGATTTTCAAGAAATGAAAACACTTTATTTTATCTAAAAAGCACTAATACCTATGAAAGCGTCGAAGAATTAGTTGAAAAATTTGAACACGATGGCCTTGTCTGCAGTGAAATTGATAGAATTGAACAGGAAATCATGATGTCTGAATACTCTATTGAGAACACACAAGCACCAGAATACGATGACATAGTTGAGTCTTATATTGTAAGTGATGATCAATGCCTCGACATTATTAAGTATCTTATAAGTACTCAATCCTTAGGGGATATAAAGAGTCAGTTGAAGAAGAAACAGTCTATTCAAGATATCAAGGATATACTTTTAAATTTCATATAAGGTAATTAATAATTTAAGGGGGTCTTGGAAAATGGCATCAAAGGATCAAATAAAACGAGCAAAGTGTAGCCTTATTAGTCTAAAGTTTGGAAATGAGGAGTTTTTTAAAGAATTGATCACAGTTCTTAATAAATACTCAGATTGGAGGTTTCGAAAAGGTGTCGTTTCATACAAATATAAAGATTTTTTCAGAATAGTAACTGAAAGAGAACGGTCAACTATTAGCGTTGATGAAGACATTTATACTGAAATGCAGAAGGATTCGGCATATTTAGAGAATAAATATTTTAAAGACTATAACTCATTGAAATCTATACTCCTTGAACATACATATATGTGGTCTGGGTTTGGATATACGACCTTTGTTCATACACTATTTGATGTTAGCTTAATTACAAAGCTTTTGCCAACTAAAGATATAAAGGATGACAACGAGATTGAATTTACTGATGAACAGGCAAAATTGATTTGCACTCTTACGGATGAGGAAATCAAAATTCTATTTTGGGATAAGGGTGAAGGCTTCGTAGATTCTATACTTGCAGCAAAAAAGGCTATAACAAATATATAAATATATCCCTGTTATACTATTGTAACGGCACTTCTGAAAAGTCAGGGTGCTTTTTTCGTGCCAAAAGGAGGTGTTTCTGTGGCAGATAATTTTGGCCTAAAGATTGGTCTTGGAGGTGAAAAAGAATTCAAAAATGCGTTAAGGGATATCAACCAAAGCTTTAAGGTCTTAGGCAGCCTCAAACGTTGCAGCTAGGGTTAAACCACCAAAGGTGGAAAGGAAAGAAGCCAAGTACCTTGATGAGAAGCAGACCGCCAGACTTCTTGCACTCCTCGAGGATGAAAGCCCACTGCATCAGACCATGATAAGAATGTTCATTTATAGCGGGTTAAGGCGTGGAGAGTTATGCGCATTGGAATGGAAGGATATAGACTTTGAAAACAGCTTGATTTCCGTTTGCCGCAGCTCACAGTACATACCGGGCAAGGGTATCTTCACCAAGGAAACTAAAACCGAAACTTCAGATAGAACAATAAAGCTGCCACTTCAAGCCTTTGAGATGCTCAAGGAATATAGGAAAGTTCAGAAAGAAGATCAG
>JAAYNX010000225.1 GCA_012520615.1 Clostridiaceae bacterium
CAGCATTTGCAAAAAATGATTGACCTTGCTAAGAAAGAAAATATTAAAGTTATTTTTTACCAGGAGGAAATTGATAGCCGTCAGTCTGAGGCCTTTGCCGAGGAAATAGGAGGAAAGACTATGCAACTAGCACCCTTAGCTGCAGATTATATTGGTAATCTTAAGAAAATGGCGGAAACGATGGCGGAGGTAATGCAATGAGGGAAACAGCAGTTCATATAGACAACTTGTTGGTTTGTTATGGACAAGTACCTGCCATTGAAGGTGTTAGCCTTGATGTGGCGGACGGAGAATATTTGGGAATTATAGGGCCTAATGGAGGAGGAAAATCTACGCTACTAAAGGCAATCTTGGGACTTATCCCGGCTACGCACGGGACGGTGCAGGTCTATGGGAACAGTCCTGAGAAAAATAGATCATTGGTGGGGTATGTGCCCCAATTTGCGGTATTGGATAAACAATTCCCAATCTCTATGCTTGAGGTTGTTTTGACAGGTCGGTTGAAGCAAGGTTTGTCTCCTTTTTTTAACTATACAAAAGAAGACAAAAAAGTTGTATATGACCTACTTGAAAAGGTCGGAATTGAGAGCCTTGTAAACCGTCAGATATCAGAGTTGTCCGGAGGAGAATTTCAAAAAATGCTCATTGCAAGAGCTCTCGCAGTAAAACCAAGGCTTTTGCTTTTAGATGAACCTACCGCCAGTGTGGACGTAGCCTCACGCGACCAGATATATGGTCTGCTTGCGGAACTAAACAAAGACATGACCATTATTCTTGTAACTCATGACATGCTTGCTATTTCCTCGCAGATTCACAGGTTGGCTTGTCTCAATGGTTATCTTGTTTATCACGGAGAACCAGAGCTAACTGAAAAGGTTGTAAACAATCTCTACGGTTGTCCGGTTGATCTTATTGCACATGGATTGCCCCATAGGGTTTTAAAAGACCATGAGGGAGGGAAACCAAATTGATAAAGGCAATTTTTGAATACCAATTCTTGCAAAATGCTTTCATTGCCAGTATTATGGCCAGCATAGTTTGCGGAATAATCGGAGTTATCATTGTTGAGAAAAAGCTTGTCATGATGAGCGGTGGTATTGCCCATACCTCGTATGGAGGAGTGGGTCTGGGATATCTTATGGGTTTTGAGCCAATCATCGGTGCTTTTTTATTTTCCATATGTGCCGCTTTAGGGATAGGTTATATTAAAAGAAAAGGTGGTACGCGCTCAGATGTTGTAATCGGCTTGTTCTGGTCTTTGGGAATGGCGTTGGGTATTCTTTTTGTTGCACTCATGCCCGGATACCCACCTGATTTAAGCTCATACCTTTTTGGCAATATTCTTTCGGTTACAAAAGCCGATCTATATTTAATGATTAGCTTAACATTTATAATAGTATTTGTTATTGTTCTTTTGTTTAACGACTGGAAAGCTTACTTGTTTGATGAAGAATTTGCCTCAATTATAGGTATTAAAACAGCTTTTTTGGAATACCTGCTTTTAGTTCTCATTGCAATGACTGTGGTTGTTTTAATCCGTGTTGTAGGCATTATTCTTGTAATTGCTTTGCTTACGGCTCCTGCCGCAACTGCGGGGATGTTGGCCTCCAGTCTAAAAAAACGTATGATATATTCGGTTTTGTTTGGAACTGTATTTTGTATTATAGGGTTATGGATTTCATACTTCATAAATATTGCATCCGGAGCAGTTATAGTGATCTTTTCGGCAATATCATACTTTCTAGTTTATTTTATTCATTCTAGATTAAAAAGAGGTAAAAGTAAGAGGATTAAACAATAAAGGAGCTCTCCTAAAGAGTTTTAATGGTGTATTGTAATGAAAGGGAAAACAGATTATAACGAAAAACTGAAGCTCAATGGCTTGAAAAATACCAAGCACCGGATAGCCATGCTTGATATTCTTGATAATAGTAAACAGCCTATCGCCGCGGAAGAGGTTTATAATAGGTTGAGGGAAAAGGGTATATCTATAAATTTATCAACTGTTTATAGATCCCTTGATATTTTGACAAATAAAAATTTGGTGACAAAGTTAAGTGTTGTAGATGACAACAAATCACTTTTTGAGTTTAACAAAATGGTCCACAACCACTATTTATTTTGTAGGGGATGCAAAAGTATTGTGGCAGTAAATTACTGTCCTTTAGAGGCTTATGAGGAAGCGCTTGAACAGGAAACACATTTTAAAATTTCTGGCCATAAGCTTGTTATCTACGGATTTTGTTCTCAATGCCAGAAAAGAAGCCAAGAGTAGAAATTAAATTTTGGGAAACCTGTTGATTAAGGGAGCCACAGGGCTCCTTTTTATTTTTAACAAAATCTTTAGTTTTTTCATATAGTTATTGACATATGCCCATAATAGAGTTATTATAGTTATGGGCATATGCCAATAACTATAAAATTATGTAAGGGGGCTATTATATGCCAGGAAGAGATGGAACCGGCCCGTTTGGGTCAGGACCTGTAACAGGAAGAGGGCTGGGACGCAGTGGAAAGCGAGGCGGAATAGGTGCCGGCCCAGCGGGATATTGCCTCTGCCCAAAGTGTGGAGAAAGAATCACTCATACCACTGGTGTTCCCTGCACTTCTACAAAATGTCCTAAGTGCGGAGAAACTATGATAAGAG
>JAAYNX010000188.1 GCA_012520615.1 Clostridiaceae bacterium
CGATCTCCTTTCGTTTGGTTTCTCTCAATTCTCAAACTACAGGAAAATCGTGATTATGGGAAGACCTATTTTGGGTTCTTCCCTTATCTTTTTATTAAATTGCCTACGATAATTTTACTCTAAGAACCGAGGTGTAAACAAAATGTAACTTATCTAAAGGGTTAGGTGTTTTTGCTGTAACATACCCTTAATAATATCGGGAAAAACCCAATTATATTAAGGCTTTTTTAAGTAAATTTATTATTTCATTTTTATTTTGAGTTTTAAAAATGTTTGCACGAAGCTTAGCACTGTCGTAAAAACCATGGAGATACCAGCCTATGTGCTTCCTCATTTCTAAAACAGCGGTTTTTTCACCTTTCGTTTTTTCCATCAGGGAGCAATGCCTAAGTATTGTTTCAAGAATTAATGTATTATCCGGTTTATAATTATATACCCCTTTTCCCAGATAATCACCAATATTTTTAAATATCCACGGATTACCTTGGGCACCTCTAGCTATCATTATAGCATTACAGCCAGATATATCCAACATTTTTTTAGCATCTTCCGGACTTTTTATATCCCCGTTGCCTATAACAGGTATAGTTAGTGCCTTTTTAACCTCTTTAATAATATTTATATCAACTTTTCCAGAGTAATATTGTTCTTTTGTTCTGCCGTGAACAGCTACAGCTTGGACTCCTTCTTCTTCACAAATCACCGCTATTTCAACTGCATTTACACTATTTTCGTCCCAGCCTTTTCTGATTTTAACCGTTACCGGCTTAGTCGATGCCTTGACAACCTCTCTTACTATTTGTCTGACCAAATCAGGCTTTCTCATAAGAGATGAGCCTTCTCCGTTCTTTACTATTTTAGGTGCCGGACAACCCATATTAATATCTATTAAAGCAATATCCTCTCTAGCAGATAATCTACTTGCCGCTTCTGCCATTATTTCGGGTTCTGAGCCGAATATTTGCACAGCTACCGGCCTTTCATCAGGATGGGTTTCTGTAAGTTTAATAGTATCCGCATCATTGTAATGCATTGCCTTAGCGCTTATCATTTCAGTGTATACCAAAGAGGCCCCCTGTTCCTTGCAAAGAAGACGAAACGGAAGGTCTGTCACCCCAGCCATTGGAGCCAAAAAAATATTTCCTGATAAAGTAAGGTTTCCGATTTGCATTGTTGTCTCCCTCAAAAAAAAACCTTCTAACCACATAGGCAGAAGGCTATAAATTGCGTGTAATTATGACGGATATAAATCAGAATGGAAGGTCCTCGTCGTCCTCATTGAGGGCGTAGAACCCATCTCCGTTCTCAGGCTTTTGGCCTTGGAACGACGGCGCAGAAACCTGGGGCCCACTGGCACCGTATACATTATTAGAAGCACTGTCACGTTTGCTGTCTGCAAAATAGACTTGTTCAGCATGGACTTCGTCGCTATAACGCTTATTTCCATCCTTGTCAGTCCAGTTGTTGTTACGAATATAACCTTCAATTAAAACCTGTTGCCCTTTATGGAAGTACTTTGCCACAAATTCTGCGGTATGCCTCCAAGCTGTAATCTGAATGAAATCAGCACTAGGCTGGCCTTCCTGTGGTTTACCAGGTCTATTAACAGCAATCCTGAAGCGACTCATAGCGATGTTGCTTTGTGTATAACGAGTTTCCGGGTCAGCTACCAGCCTTCCCAATAAAATGACCTTGTTCATTCAAAACACCACCTAAACATAATTGGTTTCTGCATGTTTTAAGCACCGAAGAGAATTTCTTATTAAGAATCAATTCTCTTTATTTAAAATCAGGTACTTAAGGATATTCTCATTGATTTTGAAATTTCTTTCAAGCTCAGCTGGGAATTCCGGATTTGCCGAGAAGTTCAAAAGTACGTAGTACCCTTCCTTCTGGTCTTGGACTTCATAAGCAAGCTTCTTCCTGCCCCATTCCTCAACCTTTTCGATCTCTCCGTGCTCAGAAATCAAGTTGTTGAATTTCTCAACAAGCTCTTTTACCTGTTCATCGTCGACGGTTGGAGAAATGATGTACATTGTTTCATACTTATTCATGACCATGTCACCTCCTTTTGGACTCATTC
>JAAYNX010000138.1 GCA_012520615.1 Clostridiaceae bacterium
GATTTCCATTATACCAGAGGCGTTTCAGGTCTCATTTTTATTATTAAGTTAACAGACCATAAATAGTGCCAGTGTAAATATTGAATGTTTAAACGAATTTCAAATTAAAGCCCTTGACGGAAGGCTATTTACCAAAGATGAGATGAATATTGACTTATCTACACAGACGCTACCTATTCTCTTGGGTTATAACCTTAGAGATAAATATAAGGTTGGCGATGTCTTTGAAGGCGCGTACTTTCTTAGAAAAATGAATTATAAGGTTATAGGTGTTTTGGATAAAGACAGTCATATCATTAAAACAAATGTGATGGAGGATGGAAATAAGGAATTTTATTTTTTGTACTTGGATAATCGATATGTAACCCCATTAGTAAATTGCGAAGAGACTCCTACAGATAAGGATGATAAATTTTTCGAGAGAATACTATATCAAATGAAATTGAATGCGATAATTGCAATGTCACCAGGTTATAGTGCCGGGGAGATAAAAGATAAAATAGACAATCTTTCCGCGAAATATGATATGTATGATTTTGAGGTTATCTGGATATCCAATGATAAATTGAACCTTCTTAAATTGGTATCCAAAGGAAGTATTGATATCATGGCTATTCTTGCAATAATGCTAGTTGCTTTTTCAATAATAAGTATATGGGCAATCCTTTCGATTAAAATCAACAAAAATATTGGTGATAATGCTATACATCTTTTAGCAGGTGCTAGCCGAAAAAAAATAGCAATGTATTTAATTATGGAAATAATTTTGGTTTTAGTTATATCACATATTTTATCCTTTACTATAACTAAGATGCTTTTTTCATCACGTATAGCGTATTCCTCTGTATGGATTGGAATAAGTGTTGCCTTTTGTGTTTGTGCTTGCATCTTTCCGGTTTGCCGGATTTTACAAGATAATATAGATATTCTTTTACAGGGGGATTCGTATGAATAAGATAAGATTGGAAAACATTAATAAATTTTACGGAACGGAGCCAAACACCGTACACGCCCTCAAAAACGTCACTTTAGATATTAAAGATGGAGAATTGCTGGCTATCATGGGTAGGAGCGGTTCGGGGAAGTCAACTCTTCTAAAGGTTCTAGGCGGCTTAACCGGTATTCAATCCGGAGAATATTATTATGGCGGGAAACTATTAAAGAATAAGGAAAATCAAATGAGCAGATTCAGGAATCAGCATATTGGATTCATTGTTCAAAATTACGCTTTACTTTTTGACAGGACTGTTTTTGATAATGTAGAACTTCCGCTAAGATATTCGCATATAGCAAAAAGAACAAGAGAAGAAATGGTTATGGATATATTAGAAAAAGTTGGGATGGATGATTTGGCAGATAGGTTTCCCGGAGAGTTATCCGGGGGAGAATGCCAGAGAGTGGCTATAGCTAGGGCTATAGTGAATAATCCTGAAATAATACTTGCGGATGAGCCTACTGGTGCTCTTGATGAAGAAACAGAGAAATTAATAATGAATATACTAATAGATTTAAATAAAGAAGGGAAAACAATTATTGTTGTAACTCATGACTCACAAATTGCAAATCAGCTCAATAGAATTGTCTATTTGAGGAATGGTGAAGTTATACCTACTAGCGATACCCTCAGATAATATTAAGCGAGCCAATAGCAATTGTAGATAAAATTACTTTATTTGTGATATTACGCTGGATGTCAATTCTTGTGGCCGATTTATTTTTCATTATCGTCTGTCGTACAAAATGAACATCAACCCCGTCCCTTTGACAAATTGGGCGGGGATGAAACCCCGCCCAAGCTTTAAAAATGCACTTTTTTGCTACACCTTAACATTTTTGCCCACTATCAATGGCCATTCTGCATCGCCATTAAGAGATTTGCCCTCAGTTATGGTAACGCCCTTGTCCAGAATGCAATAGTTTAACTGTACGTCTTGTTCTACAGTAGTACCTTGCATTACCAAGCTGTTTTTGATAACAACACCCTTCATTACACGTACGCCTCTGAAAAGAACGCTGTTTTCTACCGTTCCTTCGATAATACATCCATCAGCTATTATTGAATTATGAACATTAGCTTCCTCATTGTACTTGGCAGGTGGTTCATCCTTTACTTTGGTAAAGATTTTTCTCCTATCCATTAGAAGCTCCTGCCTGACTTTTGGATTCAACAATTCCATGTTGGTTCTGTAATAAAGCTGAATATTATTTAGGGGTCTCCAATAACCGTTGAACATAAAGGCATATAATTTTAGTTTGTCTGTCTGACGAACTATAACATCGTATACAAAATCCGTAAGACCTTTAGCGGCACTTTCTTGTAAAAGCTCAATCAAAAAGGTTCTGCGCATAATATAAACTCCCATTGAGCCTATATTACTTTTCGGATTTAAGGGTTTTTCCATGAAATCTACAATCCGGTTCTGCTCATTAATTTCAACCATACCAAGCAGTTTTTGATCCTCACAAGAAATATCGCTCATATCACGACAGGCAATAGTTATATCTGCACCGGTCTTAATATGATACTCTAGCATGGGCTCATAATCCATATTATAGATTGTATAGCCCTGCCCGATAACCACATACTCCTCATCACTTCTTTCAAGGAAAGTCAAGTTTTTATACAAAGAATCAGCGGTACCTTTATACCAACCTGTTCCAAACTCTGAAAGATAGGGAGGCAAGATGAAAAGCCCTTCGTTTTTCCTGTCGAGATCCCATTCCTTACCTGAACCTAAATGGTCCATAAGGGATCGATAATTATACTGTGTTATAACTCCGACATTAGTAATTCCGGAATTAACCATGTTGGATAATATAAAGTCAATAATTCTGTATTTCCCGCCAATAGGAACGGCGGCTATCGCCCTTTCTAAGGATAATTCCTTTAATCGGTTGTGATTTCCACCAGTAAGTACTATGCCCATTGTAGAATACATTATTTACCGCCTCCTTTTATTAGATATCCCCCCGAAGGTATATTGTTGGTATCAAAATCGTGAGGAGTAACATAATTATCAATAACTACATTTTTGCCTAAAACGGTATTATTGGGGATGACGGTGTTTGAGCCGATGACATTAATACCTGAGTTATAAACCTTAGGGTTAAAAGCATTCTCCGCAAATTCACCAATACCGCATTTAACGTTATTTCCAATAACACTGGTTTCACCGATAATAGTACAATATATTTCCGTATTTGATCCAATTAGTGAATCGGACATAACTATTGAATCTTCTACCACAGTGTCTGCATTAATGGTAACTCCTGGAAAGATGACTGATCTTCTTACTGTTCCGTAAATCATACATCCTTCCGCAATAATAGATTTTTCTATTGTTCCGGTGTCACCGACAAAATGTGCTGGATATACGGGGTTAGGGGAGAATATTTTCCAATATTGATCAAAAAGATTGAAATCCGGAATACGCTCTGTGAGGTTCATGTTTGACTCCCAGAAGGCCTCAATTGTTCCCACATCTCGCCAATAACCCTCAAAATTATAGGCCATTAGTTTTTTATTGTCTTTCAGCATTTCGGGGATGATGTTTTTTCCGAAGTCATGATGAGAAGCGCTTTTTTGATGATCGTTAATAAGATATTCTCTTAAAACGTCCCATGTAAAAATGTAGATGCCCATTGAAGCCAAGGTGCTTTTCGGTTGTGCAGGTTTCTCTTCAAACTCGTAGATACTGCCATCTTCATTAGTGTTCATAAGACCATAGCGGCTTGCTTCTTCTAAGGGAACATTAATAACTGATATTGTGGCATGGGCATTGGTTTTCTTATGAAAGTCTAACATTTTGGAGTAGTCCATTTTATAGATATGGTCTCCGGACAAGATAATAACATATTTAGCAGACATCTCGTCCACATAATGTATGTTCTGGAAAACCGCATCTGCTGTTCCGGAATACCACTCGCCCTTTTCTGTTTTCATATATGGTGCGAGGATTGTGACGCCGCCATTTACACGATCCAAGTCCCAGGGTTTTCCTATTCCGATATGTGAATTAAGGCGAAGAGGCTGGTATTGAGTTAAGACACCGACGGTGTCTATACCTGAATTTATGCAATTGCTTAATGTAAAGTCAATGATGCGATACTTCCCGCCATATAGAATTGCTGGCTTAGCGTCGTTTCGAGTTAGCACGCCCAGACGACTTCCTTGTCCTCCAGCAAGCAACATGGCAACAATTTCCTTTCGAGCCATAGTATTCCCTCCTAAAAATTGTTCTCTCTATTATATACCCTTATTATTACATTTAATCAATTGCAATGTAAAATTAAGCATTGAAATTTTATTTGGAAATGGATATAATAATGTTAAAGGTCAAAGAAAGTCAAAGTTAGTCAGGAGGTGTAGGAGTGAAATACCGTGACTACTACGAAATATTAGGTGTAAAAAAAGAGGCTACTAAGGATCAAATAAAGAAGGCTTATCGTAAGCTTGCAAAAACATATCACCCGGATGCAAACCCGGGAAATAAAAAAGCCGAGGAGAAATTTAAGGAAATAAATGAGGCTTATGAAGTACTGGGCAACGATGATAAACGTAAAAAGTATGATCAGTTTGGCAGCGAATTTAATTTTGCAA
The DNA here is from genome assembly GCA_012520615.1 of Clostridiaceae bacterium. Classification (GTDB taxonomy): domain Bacteria; phylum Bacillota; class Clostridia; order DSM-8532; family DSM-8532; genus DTU059. The sequence goes on from JAAYNX010000138.1 coordinate 4,601, forward strand.
ACGGATATGATTTTGATCCTTCTCAATTTGGTTTTAATAACGGCAATGTACGTTACGAATATAGAACAAGCGGTTCGGGAGGCTTCAGCGATTTTTTTGATATGTTTTTTGGTGATGGAGGTATAAACCTAGATGATCTTTTTTCAACGGGAAGCCGAAAAGGTTTTACAAAAGGAGGTTTTAACTCCAATCCTTCAGGAACCTATCAACAAAGTCTAAGAGGCGAAGACAAAGAGGCAGAAATAAGGATTTCGGTTATAGATGGTTTGAAGGGAGCAGAAAAACATATTACCATTGAGAGCCCCAATGGCAGGAAAACGCTATCGGTTAAGATTCCTAAAGGGATACAGCCAGGCGGCAAGATTCGCCTGGCAGGACAGGGAGGAAAGGGCATTAATGGCGGAAAAGACGGCGATTTAATGCTTATAGTACGCTTTAAAGAAGATGAATACGAATTAAAAGGCTTCGACATAATGCAAAAAATTGAAGTTAAACCTTGGGTGGCAGCTTTAGGCGGTGAAGTAAACGTAAAAACTCCCGAAGCCAGAATAATTGTAAACATTCCGAAAGGAATACAAAATGGCGGGAATATACGCATACCGGGTAAAGGGTATTACAATACAATCGGTGGCAGAGGTGATTTGTATATCCAGGTATATATAAATAATCCGGAGCGTTTAAGCGAAAAGCAATTGGAATTATACAAAAAATTAAAGGAATTAGATGATAAGTAAGCACATGACATTAGAAATAGTAAAATGTCGGTTATATATTAAAGAGGTGAAGATAGCATGAATTTGGAGAAGTATACTGAAAAGGCTCAGGAAGCTGTAGTTGTATCGCAGCAATGGGCTATAAAATTAAATCAGCAGCAGGTAGATGGGGAGCATCTGGCGTTGGCTCTTGTTGAGCAGGAAGAGGGATTGGTACCTAGACTTTTATGGGTATTGGGGGTAAATCCTGCTGATATTGCACAAGAGCTTAAAAAGGAGCTCGAAAGGCTGCCAAAAGTATACGGAAGTGCAGCTTCGAACGTTTATGCAACAAGAAGATATAATCAGATCCTCTTGTCTGCTGAAGATAAGGCAAAAAAGCTCAAAGACGAATATGTAAGCGTAGAGCATCTGTTTCTTTCTCTTTTAGTTGAGCGTGGAGGATTTACTTCAAACTTGCTCAAAAACTATGGAGTAACAGAAGATTTGCTTACTGATGCTATGTCTAAAGTAAGGGGAAATCAGAGAGTGACAAACCAGAATCCGGAAATGAATTTTATGGCTCTTGAAAAGTATGGCTGTGATTTAGTCGAGTTAGCCAGAAAGGGCAAGCTTGATCCAGTAGTAGGAAGAGATGCCGAAATTCGTCGTGTTATAAGAATATTATCTCGTAGAACTAAGAACAACCCTGTACTCATAGGTGAACCGGGAGTAGGTAAAACAGCTATTGTCGAGGCTCTTGCACAGCGTATTTTAAAGGGAGATGTTCCCGATAGCTTAAAGAACAAAACTATCTATTCTCTTGATATGGGTGCTCTGATTGCGGGAGCAAAGTTCCGTGGAGAATTTGAAGAAAGGCTGAAAGCCGTACTTAAAGAGGTAGAGGCTTCTGACGGACAGATAATTCTATTTATTGATGAGCTTCATAATATAGTTGGTGCAGGAAAAGCCGATGGTGCAATGGATGCGGGAAATATCCTGAAACCCATGCTGGCCAGAGGGGAACTCCATTGTATAGGTGCAACCACTCTTAATGAATACAGAGAGTATATAGAAAAGGACGCAGCCCTTGAAAGAAGGTTCCAAACAGTTTTAGTAGATCAACCAACAGTGGAGGATACTATATCCATTTTAAGAGGGCTTAAGGAAAGATTTGAAATACATCACGGGGTGAGAATAACCGATGGAGCTATTATTGCCAGTGCAACCCTCTCAAACCGTTATATAACTGAAAGATTTCTTCCAGACAAGGCTATAGATCTTATGGACGAAGCCGCTGCCATGCTTAGAACTGAAATTGACAGTATGCCTGCCGAGTTGGATGAGATTATGCGTCGGATAATGCAGCTTGAAATTGAGCAGCAGGCTCTGAAAAAAGAAAATGATAGAGCATCCAAGGAGCGCCTTTCGGCTATTGAATCAGAGATTGCCGAATTGAAGGATAAGGGCAACAATATGAAGGCTCAATGGGAACTTGAAAAGGAGTATATAAAGAGAGAAAAGGATGTAAAAAAAGAAATAGAAGAAATCAAGCTGCAGATAGAAGAAGCTGAGAGAAGTTACGATTTGGAAAGTCTTGCTAAGCTAAAGTACGGCAAGCTTCCTGAACTTGAAAACAGCCTGACAGAGGAAAAGAAACATCAATCCGAGATATCTGGACGTATGCTCAAGGAAGAGGTCACCGAAGATGAAATTACCGAAATAATTTCGAAATGGACAGGCATACCGGTAACAAAGCTGATGGAGGAAGAAAAAGAAAAGCTTCTTAATTTAGAGAGTATTCTTCATCAAAGGGTTATCGGGCAAGATGAGGCCGTTACCGCAGTGTCTGATGCTGTACTCCGTGCGAGGGCCGGCTTAAAAGATAACAAGCGTCCTATTGGTTCTTTTATATTCTTAGGGCCTACTGGTGTAGGAAAGACAGAACTGGCAAAAGCATTGTCAGAAGCTCTATTTGATACCGAAGACAACATGATCCGAATTGATATGACTGAATATATGGAAAAGCACTCAGTTGCAAGACTAATAGGCGCACCTCCCGGGTATGTCGGATACGAGGAAGGTGGTCAGCTTACAGAGGCAGTCAGAAGAAAACCATATAGCGTTATTTTGTTTGATGAAATTGAGAAGGCTCACCCGGATGTGTTTAACATACTTCTCCAGATATTAGATGACGGAAGGCTTACCGACAGTCAGGGTAGGGTGGTTAACTTTAAAAACACGGTTATCATTATGACTTCAAACGTAGGAAGCCGTATTCTTCTTGAAAACACAGGAGAAGAAGGCGAATTGGACGATTTTACCCGTGAAAAGGTAATGAGCGAATTGTGCTATGGTTTTAAGCCTGAGTTTTTAAACCGCATCGATGATATTGTTTTATTTAAGCCATTGACAAAAGATGAAGTAAAACAGATTGTTAAACTTGTGATAAAAACTTTATCTAACAGACTGGCTGAAAGAGAGATTAAGATAGAATTAACCGAAGCCGCTTTGGACTATATTGTTAAAAACGGTTGGAATCCTGAGTATGGTGCAAGACCAGTTAAGAGGTTTATTCAAAAACAAATTGAAACTGAGTTGGGAAGGCAGATGATAAAAGGCATAATATCAGAAGGCGATACTGCCATAGTGGACAGTGACGGTGAAAAATTATTTGTAACCAAAGGATAGTGTGATAGCATATTTAAAATTAGCAAACGGAAAACAGTTTTAAACAGGATGATGAAATGGTAGAGAAAAAGAGAGTATAATAATAGGAGAGCCGTGGCTCTCCTTAATTTTTGATTAATATCTAGGACCTCTGTTTTGATTTCTTTGTTGTTTTCTGGCCCTTCTGCATTCTGGACATCTCTGTGGTTCGTTCTCAAACCCCTTTTCCTTGTAGAAAGCTTGCTCGCCTTCTGTAAAAATGAAATCTGCTCCACAGTCCTTGCATGTTAGTGTCTTGTCTTCCATGGTTATAAAATCCTCCTTATATTTTCTGGATTATACCTTTTTTGAACGTGTCCCCAAATCCAAAACCTAAGGAGTGGGCAGAACAAGAAAGCTGTATGAATCCAAAGGGAATATTGATACTTCACATGTAGTATAACATTTATGACAAAAAAAACAAGAGGTTTGTATGGATTTATGTGACTTTTTTATTGTTTTTTATTGTAAAGCTTTTAGTTTCGTTAAGTAAGCTATCTGATAAATCATGAAGAGTTTTAGAAAAAGCTGCTACCTCTTGAGTTTGAGCGCTAATAGATTCGGTTGTTGCTAATATTTCCTGGGCACCAGCTGATGTTTGCTGAGATACAGCGGTCACAGAATCAATCTTTTCTATTATAACATCCTTGCTTGTAATCATTTGAGTAGCACTTTCATAGGTTGCTTGAAGCATTGGAATAGAGCTGTTTAACGAATTAATAATGCATAAAAATGCTTCGTTCGTATTTTCAACGAACTGAACCTGATCGGTCAATTTGCCTTTTGCGTCACAGCTTGTAGTAACAACACTTTCCACTGACGTAATTATATCATCAATAATTACCTGAATATTGTCCGAGGATTCTTTGGACTGTTCGGCCAACTTTTTAATTTCCTCAGCGACGACTGTGAAACCTTTTCCTGATTCACCGGCACGGGAAGCCTCTATAGCCGCATTCAGAGCCAGTAGATTGGTTTGTCTGGAGATGTTTTGAATAACAGTATTGATTTCATCAATTTGTTGCGCATTTTTACTAAGTCCATTTATTTTATCAGCGACAATTTCAAAGGATTCACTTGAGCTTTCTATGGATTGATTCAATCTTTTTAGTTGAATATTTCCTTCTTTCGATAAGCTATCGGTTAACTCGATACTTTTTTTGGTTGCCTCTAAGGAAGTATAAATTTTTTGAACAATTTCATTAAAATCAGCGAGCTTGTTATGTACAAATAAAAGCTCACTGGCCTGGTGCTGTGCTCCAGTAGCGATCTCTGATACCGCTTGTGTTGTTTCTACCGAAGAAAATGCGATGTTTTCCGAAATTGAAGATAGGTGACTCGCATACTCGTTCAAATCACCGGATTTATCTCTAATTATGCCAATAATATTTGACAAAGAACTGATTAGGTTGTTAAAGCTCTCACCTAAAATACCAAGCTCGTCATTTCTATTGGAGTCAATATTATGGGTTAAATCTCCATCCCGAACTTTCTCCATATGGTATTTGAGTTTATTAATGGATTTTATCAATAAAGCAGAAAAAAGTATCGAAGCAATAATTCCTATTGACAATACAGAAAGACCTATAATTAATATTCTGGTTCTTACAGTATTAAAAGTTTCATATATCGGTGTTCCATCTAAATTTGCTAAAATTACCCCAATAGTGTTATCGGAAGCGTCCTTCATCGGAACATAAACCGAAAGGAGCTTGCCCCATTCGTCATTATCCTGCAATTCAAATTTTTCTTCGCCATTGAAGCTATCGCGCATTGCATCAGAAACAGTTACACTGTTTTGAGAAATCGAAGTGGCTCCGGAAAGGCTATCAATAACGCCTGTTGCTCCGGAAACAGCATCGGTTTCCACTGTTGCTCCGGAAACTATATCGGCATCATCCCCGATGCCTGTAAATTGAAAAAATTCGTTATTAGCATTCTTTTTTAATAGATATAGATGATCAAACCCTAGCATATCCTTTATTTTGGAAAATTGGCGGTTTACTTCTATGTAATACTCACTATTAATATCTGTGCTTTTTATACTCTCAAACTTCTCAATATCTATGGTTTTTGATATTGATTTTAAAATAGTAATATAATCTTTACCAACAGAATTTATCGTGATTGACGGCAGTTGAAGAATGACATACCCTCCAATCAATATTGTGCAAAATACAACAAGTATAACGCTAAGCATAATAATCTTAGCTTTTAGAGAAATAAAACGTGTCTTTTTCATATGTACCTCCAAAAAAGCATATGAGTATAAGATACCACATAATTAAAGCGAATAATCAAATTGAAAACTCCGGATTATTGATAAATAGACAGTTAAGGTTTACTAATAGGGAATAATAAGTGTTTATTCCACTAGTATTAAATAACCTTTGAAGAGGAATAATTCAGGCAGAATGCTTTTCCAAAGACTTACAAAGTGATACAATGTTCCTACATAGTTTGATTGGGGGTATACAAATGTCAGAATACGAAACCGCAACTATTAAAAATATTCCTGAACCTAAGGAATTGGTTAGGCTGGCGTTAAAAATCAGGGAGAATGCTTATGTTCCGTATTCGGGCTTTCATGTAGGAGCTGCCCTGTTTGCTGATAATGGTAAAATATATACTGGCTGTAATGTGGAAAACGCTTCCTATGGAGCAGCTATATGCGCCGAGCGAACAGCGATTGTAAAGGCTATTTCTGATGGCGCCAAAAAGGTTTTGGCCATTGCTGTTTCAAGTGACAGTAATTTGCCTACCATGCCCTGCGGCATTTGCAGACAGTTCTTAAGTGAGTTTTGTTCACCAGATATGCCCTTATATTTAAGCAGCCGAAATGGGGAATATAAAGTATACTCTTTTGACGAAATATTACCCCACTCATTTAAGCAAAGCGATATGGAGGATGTAAAATAAAGTATGGCATTTAAATCAGGTTTTATTACAATTATAGGGAGGCCAAATGTAGGAAAGTCTACCTTGCTAAACCTCCTGACAGGCGAAAAAGTGGCAATTATGTCAAATAAGCCGCAAACAACAAGGCATACTATCCGCACTGTATTAACCACGGAAGAGTACCAAATGATTTTCGTTGATACCCCTGGTATTCATAAACCGAAAAACAAGCTTGGTGAATACATGATGCAGGAAGCACTCAGCACATTCGAAGGTGTTGACCTTATTCTATTCATGGTTGATGCCAACGATAAAAATATAGGACCTGGAGATAATATAATAATTGAAGAGCTTGATAAAGCTGGAGTGCCTGTAGTTCTATTGATAAACAAGGTTGATATGGTGGAGAAAAGCTCAATTCTTCCGCTTATTGCTCAATTCAATGAGGCATATGAATTTGAAGAGATAGTTCCGATAAGTGCTTCTGATGCAAGAACAAAGGACCAGGTATTAGAAATAATTCAAAATCTGCTTCCGGAAGGGGACATGTATTATCCTGAAGATATGCTTACAGATCAGCATGAAAAGGTACTTGCCCAGGAATTGATAAGGGAAAAACTTCTGCACCTATTGAGCGATGAGGTGCCTCATGGTATAGGCGTTGAAGTAATTGGATTTAAAGAGAAGAGTCAAAAGAAAATAATAGAGATAGATGCTAATATATACTGTGAAAAAGAATCCCATAAAGGGATTATAATCGGCAAGGACGGAAAAGTGTTAAAACGGGTAGGTACTCTTGCCAGACATGATATGGAGCGGCTTTTTGACTCCAAGGTATTCCTGAAACTTTGGGTTAAGGTAAAGGATGATTGGCGCAATAGTGACTTTATGTTAAATGAACTGGGGTATAAGAAGGATAAATAGGGCAATAAAAAATGGGCGTAATTAAGACAAAGGGTCTTGTAATAAAAGAAGTGTCCTATAATGACAGCGATAAGATGCTGACCATTATTACTGAGAATCTTGGCAAAATATCCGTTTTAGCAAGGAATGCTAAAAAAAACGGTAGCCGTGCATCCTATGGTACGCAGGTTCTGACATATGGAGAATATGTAATTTTCAAAGGGCGTACAAGTTTTACTTTGAATAGTTGCGATGTTTTAACGAATTTTTATGACCTAGCAACAGACCTGGTTTGCTTTACCCACGCGGCTCATATGATGGATATGGCGGGAGATGCAGCACAGGACAATGCATTATCTTCCCGGATACTTAACCTTTTAATTCATGGTCTGCAAGCTCTGAAAAAAGGCCGAACACCGCTTTTGGTTTCCTCTGCCTTTGCTTTGAAATTAATGCAAATTACAGGGTATCCTCCTCATGTTTGCAGCTGTGCATCCTGCGGAACTTGCGATATTGAGCAGATTTATTTTAGCTTCAAACACAATGGGTTTATTTGCGAAAAATGTTCGGGGCAGGATTCAAATGCCGTGCAGCTTGACATAGGAACGGCTAAGGGAATAATGTACGTTTTATGTGCGCAAGATGGCGGAATTTATAGGTTTGAGCTGTCTGAAAAAATATTAATTACTTTTTCAAAAATTACATTTAAATATATCAGCCAACATCTTGATAAAAACTACAAAAAGCTCGATATATTAAATGAATTATAAGTTTTTATTTAAGTTTACTAAACGGGGGGTAATTTAATGAAGCATCTTTTTAGTTCGGGAGAAGCAATGCATAAAAAAAATGTGAGAGAGTTATCTGAGGGGGTATTTGAAGGAGAATATCTTGAATATGATAAAGTAGATTTAGACACAAAGTTTTTTTGTTCGGGAGTTATTAATAATAAGAAAGTAAGATTATCATTTACGCTTTCGGAGCTTGGTTATGAAGATGTATCAGGCAGGCTGAACTTTGGAATTCTTATGCAATCAGACATTCTCCTAGCAGAATGGAAGGACTATGAACTGCTAGATTTAGAAATATAGTGTAAGAGGAGCTTTAATAGGTGGATATTCAGAGACTTAAGCAGCTATTATCAAGAGAAGAAGATGAAAAGCTGGATTTTAAGGCTGAGCTTAAACTCACAACCGAAGGGGAAAAAAAAGAGCTTGTAAAGGATGTTACCGCTATCGCCAATTCACGGGGCGGCAGAGGATATATCCTTTATGGTGTTGAAGATAAAACTAAACGTATTTTAGGCATTAAAGCCGATGACTTCCTAGAAGAGCAAATTCAGCAGATTATATATAACAGAACCGATCCACCGGTTCCCGTCAGTTTGGATCTTGTTGAACACAAAGAAAAAACTGTCGCAGTTCTTACTATTTATAAAAGTAGGCATGCACCCCATCAAATGCTCCAAACGGGTGCTTTCTATGTACGCAGAGGTTCTACCACCGATTTTGCAAGACGTTCAGAATTAGCCTCTATGATGCAGGAAAACGGGCTTATGACTTTTGAAACTGTAATCGTTAAGAAAGCAACCTTAGAAGACTTGGATATGGACAGAATAAATAAATTTTTTAGAAGTATCAATGTGTATATAGATCAATCTCAAACACTTTTGTTGGAGGCTTTTGGGTTCATTGGTCAGAAGTGCGAAAACGAATTTTCGCCTACCATAGGCGGCCTGTTGCTTTTCGGAAAGAACCCAAAGGTATATCTTCCGCAATGCTATATAAAGATAATTCACGGAGATGACGTTGATATAATTTCAGGTAATATCTTGTATATGATGGATCTGGCAGTTAATAAGATAAAAATGATAATAAACGACGAAAGTTACCCTTATATTGCCTTTGAGGAAGCCTTAGCAAATGCCTTGGTGCATAGGGATTATATGGATTTATCCAGAGGTGTTTCAATTAGTATTACTGATAAAACCATAGAAATAATAAATCCAGGCTCAGTAGCTCAAAGTAAAAAGGTTCGCTTAAATTTAAGGGAATGCCAGCCCGAAAGGCGTAATGCGTGGTTATACCAGCGTCTCATAACAATTGATGAGAGGAAACGATTTATTAAGTCCGGCATAGGAATGAACAGAATCCGGGATGCTTTTGAGGCAATCGGCCATGTTAAATTTATTAATCTTGGCAAACAAAATAGCTTTAAAGTAATTCTGCCAAGATGAGATTTCTAATTAACTATTTTCTATAGGGTACTTCTTTCGTATCCTTATTTTTTTCTTTTACTTTGTCTTTACCATTTTCTTTTACTTCATCTTCTTGAAACTTTGATTTATGCGTCATTATTTCATCCAGTATTTTTTTTGCCGCAATACGGTTTGCATTTGCTTCCAAAGAAAATTTCAATGCAAGAAGACTCAGACGCTCTTCATATTCTTTTTCAATATTATTATCATCAAGTTTCTCCAGTGAGTCTCTTACCCTTAAGGCAGTCGCCTTAAAGGCTTCATCCTGAATGGAATTAAGCTGATCAAACAATGTGCTAATAGGTTTATCTGATATTTCATGATTAATAAGTCTGGTTATGTCTATTAAAGAAAGAATATTTTTTAGATTTAAAACAGATATTAAATGTGCCATATGCTCCCGGGTATACTTCTTTTTAAGGGGGCGGGGGATGATTTGATTTTTTACATAATTATTGATCATGGCCGGTGTAATAAATTTTTCATCCTCTGATTTGGAAAAAATAGCGAGCTGTTTTTCTAAATAGGTAATAACCTGATCCATATAAAGGTCAATGTCAGGTAAATCATCCCAATTCGGCATGCGATAGTTTTCCAATTCAGTTACCCAGGATTTAAGCTCATTTTTAATTGATGACATAACGGCCTCCCTAATAAAGCTTTAATAGAAATAGTATATTATAAAGAAAAGAACTATTCAATATAGTAATAAATACTGTTGACAGAATATTAAAAATAACATAATATAGTTATGAAAACTAGATAAACTAGTAAAATAAATAACTAGGTGCGGAGTATGTTTATGATTAATATGATAAAACGAGTTGAAATATGGGGAGATTCAGTTCTAAAGGGTGTAATATACGATACGAATCGAAAAAAATACAGGCGTCTTGAAAACAGTCATGCAATGGAAAAGATAACCCGGCTTGGGCTGGATATCAGGAATAATTCAAAATTCGGTATGACTGCACCAAAGGCTAAAAACCTCATGCTGAACGCACTTGAAAAGGGCATTGATGCTGAGGCGGCGATTATAGAGTTCGGGGGAAATGACTGTGATTTCAAATGGGCAGAGGTAGCCGAACAGCCCGATAAGGAGCATACCCCAAATACACCCTTGTCTGTATTTAAAGAATGCATAACTGAAATGGTAAACGCTCTTAGACGAAAAGGGATTAAACCAATATTAGTAAATCTTCCTCCAATTCATTCAGGAAAGTACTTTAAATGGATCAGCAGAGGTCTTGACGCCGGAGCAATCTTGAGGTGGTTAGGTGATAAAGAACTTATATACCGCCATCATGAATCGTACAGTTTAGCTGTTGTTAGCCTTGCACAAAGTCTTTCATGTAACTTTATTGATGTGCGCCTGCCTTTTTTGCTAAAGCGTGATTATTGTGATTACCTATGTGAAGACGGCATACATCCAAATGAAAGAGGGCATGAACTAATAAACCAAACCTTCGAAGATTATGCTAAGTCACTTATTCATAAACTAAATTGAGAGGCCTTTTACAATGCGCATTATTAAAAGCATAGCCTCGGAATTGTTTACCGGCCTTTTAGGTGTGAATCCAGGTAATTCAAATATTCCTTCAAGCATACCTGAAGAAAATAGCTGAACAAATTTACTTATGTCTTCTGATGTATCAAATTGATGAATAGCTTGCCGTGCTAAATCAATCTCTTGCGCAGTTGCATCCCTAGGTTTGTCTCCGCCCATTAGATATGAAAACTCAAATATACTTATTGCAACTATATCGAAAGTTAATGCTCTATCTGTTTGACAGGGAATAAGAGCCTTAACTTTGTCTGAGTCTATTTCGAAAACTTGGTCTAAAATATCAATCCATTCATCAATACTCAGGGTATCCTTACTTATTTGTGAATCAGTATGCGTTCTTAATATTTCTTCTGCCAGATTCAACATTTCAACTCTTTTTCGATTAGCAGAGCTCTTGCTTTTCTCCAGACTGCTCTTATAGTCTTGGTATTCGTTATAAATATTCTCAATTGAATAAGCCTCATGGGATTGATCTGGTGTAGATACTTCTTCATGAACACATGGGCCAGTCTCATAGTATAAAGTATCAGAATGCTCATTTATCGGGAGCCCTAGGTTTGAAAAAATCCGGTAGAACATAGAAATTGCTTCGCCACGGCTAAGATAAACGGAGGGGCGAAACAATCTGTACTCTTCTACTGTGAAATCCGTAAAACCAAGCCGGAAAGCCTTACATATCAATGATTTATGTTTTTCGTCAACATCGTCTAAATCATTTATGATGTTTGATTTTTGCATGTCTTCGCTTTCTATTTCCAACGGTAGGGAATACCTGATAGAAAGAAGATTCATTAAACCGGATACAGCATATTGCCGTTCTATTTTTTCATCGGCTGCAAAATTGCTTATATATTTAGTTAAAGAGGAATTATACTTATCATCAAAGACGAGCAATATTTTGACGATTCTTTTCCAGTCGGCTGTAGATATAGAAAGATTGGTATCATCGGGATTTAAAAAGTAGTTTTCTATAAAATCTTTATTTTCACTACCCACGAAAAATACATTATCAGAGGATAAATAAGGTGTTAAAACGTATTTTAGACCCTCAAGCTCATTTTTTAATGGTGTAGAAAACTCTTCAATCTTTTCGTCTGCGGAAGTGTCTTTGTGTGATAATAAAAGCTCAGTATTATCGCTTACCTTTACATCAGCTTCTAAATCTACCGATATTTCATCCAGAGGCATAGGATTAGGACTGCATGACACAGTAAATAGTATATTTATTATAACAAATACTAAAATAAGAGTAGGAAATTTATTAAATACCTTCACTTTCATTAGAATCTCCCCCTGGGGTTTTTTCTTTTGTGCATGCCTATTTAATATGTCGGTCATTTAATGAATTAACTGTAGAATAAATAATCAAAAAAGTTGTGTATACTTTGAATTGAATGTTTTTGTAAATTGTGGTAGGGTATTTTTATTAGAAAAGGTAGTTAACATTTTTATAAGCACTCTATTTTAGAAAGGGGATTTTGCTTATATGCAGCATTATTTCGAAAGTACGGAGAATGTTCTCGATCAACAAAAAACTTCTCGTAATGGCCTTAATGAAAACCAAGTAACAGAGAGGTTAAGCCAGTACGGGAAAAACAAGTTGGCCGAAGGGAATAAAAAAACTCTTATCGCCCGTTTGCTGGGACAAATGACAGATCCTATGGTAATTGTTCTTATTGCAGCGGCTGTTATTTCAGGTGCCTTAGGTGAACTTGCCGATATGATAATTATTTTATCTGTGGTGGCTCTGAATTCTATACTAGGAGTTATACAGGAGGGCAAGGCTGAAAAGGCAATTGAAGCTCTTCAGCAAATGGCATCGCCCTATTCAAAGGTAAGAAGAAATGGCCATGTTATGCAGATAAAGTCTGAAGATATAGTACCCGGTGATATCGTTCTTTTGGAAGCAGGTGACTCTATACCTGCCGATATGCGAATTATTGAAGCTTCTAGTTTAAAAGTGGAAGAGGCTTCCCTTACGGGAGAATCAGTACCTGTAGAAAAAACAAGTGATGTTCTTACCTCAAAGAATAATGAAGATGTACCTCTAGGTGATCGATACAATATGGCCTATATGGGCACTAATGCTGTGTATGGGCGTGGCGAATGTGTGGTAATAGGCACAGGAATGTCTACTGAAATGGGAAAAATAGCAGGAATCATATCCCATACCGAAAATGAAAAAACTCCTCTCCAAAAGAAGCTTGCATCATTAAGTAAGGTGCTGAGTATAGGTGTTTTGGGGATAAGTATATTCATATTTATTTTCAGCGTGTTAAGAAGTGGCGGATTTAGCGGCGGACATGTTCTGGAAATGTTTATGCTGGCTATTAGCCTTGCTGTGGCAGCAATCCCAGAAGGTCTTGTAGCCGTAGTTACGGTAGTGCTGTCTATCGGCGTTACAAAAATGTCGAAACGAAATGCCATAATCAGAAAGCTTACGGCAGTGGAGACTTTGGGCTGTACTCAAGTAATTTGCTCGGATAAAACAGGTACCTTAACACAGAACAAAATGACAGTGGTAGACACCTTTGGCGACGAAAACCAACTTGCCATATCCATGGCATTGTGCAATGATGCCTCCCTTTCTGATGAGGATGAAAGCATTGTGGGGGAACCTACAGAAAGCGCATTGATTAGGTATGCTTTTGACGCAGGTAAGAATAAAAATGAGCTGGAAAGACAATTACCCCGTGTATCGGATGCTCCATTTGACTCTGAAAGAAAGATGATGTCAACCATTCATAAAACAGAGAGCAAATTTATTCAATACACAAAAGGCGCTCCGGATGAGTTGTTAAAAAGATGTACCCATATTCTTACCCCACAGGGCGAGGTTCTCTTATCTGACGAGCTTCGCAAGGATGTTTTAGACCGGAATAAGGCTATGGCCAAAAAAGCACTGAGAGTTTTAGGCTCGGCCATGAGGCATTGGGATGTACTACCGGAAGATACCTCACCTGAAAACCTTGAAAAAGATTTAATCTTTATTGGTCTTACGGGAATGATTGATCCAGTTCGCCCAGAGGCAAAAGCGGCAATAGAAGAATGCCGGTCTGCAGGAATTAGACCTATTATGATTACCGGCGATCATAGGGATACCGCCGTAGCAATTGCTATTGAGCTGGGTATTATAAATGATGAAAGCCAGGCTATAACAGGTGCTGAAATTTCCAAAATGTCCGATGAAGAGTTTGATGCCAACATAGATAAGTATTCTGTTTATGCCCGCGTGCAGCCGGAACACAAGGTGAGAATAGTAAATGCATGGAAGAAGCGCGGCAAGATAACCGCTATGACAGGTGATGGAGTTAACGATGCCCCTGCTCTTAAATCTGCCGATATAGGCGTTGGTATGGGTATTACAGGCACCGACGTAAGCAAAAGTGTCTCAGATATGGTTCTGGCCGATGATAACTTCGCTTCCATCGTCTATGCAGTGGAAGAGGGGCGCAGAATATATGATAATATCCGTAAATCAATACAGTTTCTGCTTAGCTCGAACCTAAGTGAAGTAGTGGCTTTATTTGTAGCGACAATAATGAATTTGAAATTATTTTCGCCCATTCACATTCTTTGGATAAACTTAATAACCGATACTTTCCCGGCAATTGCGCTGGGTATGGAAGAGGCTGAAAGCGATATCATGAAAAAGCCTCCCCGTGAATCCGACGAAGGCATATTTGCGAATAGACTTGGATTAAGAATCGTATACCAGGGAGTAATCATAGCTATACTTACGTTGATTTCCTTCTTATTAGGACATTCTAGAAATAATGTTTCTGGGGAACTCAAACAAGTTACAGCTATGACCATGGCTTTCCTTACCTTATCCCTATGCGAAATTTTCCACTCCCTAAATTTAAGGTCTAACACAACTTCAATATTTTCTGTAAAATCGCATAATAAGTATTTGCTATTGGCCATGTTTGCATCATTTGTGCTTACACTCACAGTTATTTATATCCCTGGGCTGAATTCTGTTTTCCAACTGACAGCTCTTCCTTTGACCTACTTAATTGAAGCAATAGGAATTGCCTTGTTAATAATACCCATTGTTGAAATTGAGAAGCTGATTAGTCGTAGGAGTATAAAAAGGTAGACCGTTTATTCTTTTGTGTGAAGGAGAAATAACCATATGAACGAAATAGGCACTAGGCTAAAAGGATATTTTCTACTGATAACGTATGCAATCTTGCTGTACCTAGCCGTTTCCAATATTAAATCTGTAATTGGCTTTTTGGGCAAGATTACGTTAGTGTTAAGTCCGTTTATTTTAGGCATCCTTTTTGCCTATGTGCTTAATATTGTAATGGTATTTTTTGAAGGGCATCTGTTTCATAAACTGGACAAGAGCAAGAAGTCTTTTCTTAGAAAGCTATGCAGACCGTTATCTGTGCTGACTACTTTCACAGTAGTGTTTCTGTTTTTAACAATAATATCTTTATTTATGGTACCTCAGCTAAGTGAAAGTATCCTCACCTTAAAAAACAATATGAATAGCTATTTAGAGGCTCTCAACACATTTATTAATGATCTGGCTGAAAGATATCACCTTACAGGGGATATCTGGAATGAGATAAGCATTAATTGGAATGAAATAATAAAGAAGAGCAGCCAGTTTGTATCTGCGGCGATACCCCAGATATACATATTCACCAAGAATCTAACAAACGGTATAATCAACATTATTATGGGGCTCATGGTCTCTATTTACTTATTGTCAACAAAAGAAAAGCTTATAAGAAATATGAAACAATTATTATATGCATTTATCCCCGAAGAAACAGCATCTAAAATTATTGATACAGGTGTTCAGGCAAATAAAACCTTTCAGGATTTTATTGCGGGACAGGCGACTGAAGCCCTCATATTGGGAGCATTGGTGTTGCTTGGAATGTTAATTTTCAATTTCCCCTATGCTGTACTATGCAGTGTAATAATTGCGGTAACAGCGTTGATTCCTATCTTTGGTGCATGGATAGGTACCATACCCTGTGTGTTTATAATTCTAATGGCTCAACCCCAGAAAGCCTTGTGGTTTATAGTATTTATTGTTGTACTTCAACAGTTGGAGAACAATTTGATTTATCCGAAAGTAGTTGGTAATTCTATTGGGCTTGATGGACTATGGGTACTTTTCGCATTAATAGTGGGGGGCAGTCTTTTTGGACTTGCGGGAATGTTATTGGGAATCCCCGCTTTTGCGGTCTTATATATTATAATACGACGTATTACAAAACGTAAGTTAAAAGAAAAGAATATAGTGATTCCCTAAAAATGATGGAGGATTAACATGAATAAACCAGTTTTAGTTATTATGGCAGCCGGAATGGGCAGCAGATACGGTGGATTAAAGCAGATTGAACCAATCGATGACAAAGGTCATATGATAATAGATTTTTCTATTTATGACGCCATAAAAGCCGGCTTTGAGAAGATTTATTTTATCATTAAGAAGGAAAATGAAGCTGTTTTCAGAGAAAAAATCGGGAACAAAGTATCTCCCTATGTGCAGATTGAATATGTATATCAGGATCTGAATGATTTGCCCGAGGGTTTTAGTATGCCAACCGAAAGAGTTAAGCCTTGGGGTACTGGCCATGCAGTGTTGTCATGTATGGACAAGTTGGAAGGCCCTTTTGCGGTAATAAATGCAGATGATTAC
Source organism: Clostridiaceae bacterium (assembly GCA_012520615.1). Lineage (GTDB taxonomy): Bacteria > Bacillota > Clostridia > DSM-8532 > DSM-8532 > DTU059. The sequence continues at coordinate 21,295 of JAAYNX010000138.1, forward strand.
TATGGAAGAAGAGCCTTTTCTATAATTTATAATTTCCTTGAAAAGGCACTTGATGATGAAAAGTATAACTATGCCATGGTTGGCTATGTAGTTGAGAATACCCTTACCGAAAACGGTCATGTTTCCAGAGGTGTTTGTACCTTGGATGAGGCTGATTACCTAACGGGCATCAAAGAAAGAACCCATATCAGAAAATCCAATGAGGGAGCGGAATATACAGAAGACGATGGCAAAACGTGGATTCCAATCCCAGAAGGCAGTATTGTTTCCATGAATATGTGGGGATTTACCCATAGCATACTTGGAGAACTAAAGAGCAGATTTAAGAATTTTTTGGCTGAAAAGATGCAGGATAATCCTTTAAAAGCAGAGTTTTTTCTACCAGAAGTTATAGAAAATATTCTTAAAGAAGAAAAGGGAAGAGTAAAAGTATTAAGGACTCCGGATAAATGGTATGGCATAACGTATAAAGAAGATAAAGAAAGAGTTGTAAACGCTTTAGCAAAGCTTAAAAAAGATGGGCTATATCCAGAAAAATTATGGGATAGGGATTAAAAGCATGTGATGCATAAAATCCCCTACCATAAATTCTCTCACTTTGATTGGGCAAAAGCATCCATATGACAATTTGTTATTAGAACAGAACAATTTTTAATATAAACGGGTATAACTCTGATAAAGTAATTGTGAAAGCCTGGAAATGAATTGCAGCTGCAGAAATTAAACCTAAATGTCTGGGATATGCATTCGTTCTTGTCTACCAAATCATAAATCCAGTTGCCCATAGGGCTTTCAGCACTATTATTGCACGAACGGGACAGTACGAATTCCAACTGGGAGGTTCCCTGACCAGACCTTGGTTTAAAACAAATATTGCATGAGAATAGTACCTTTATTTTCGGATTCTTAAGGCAAGTTGTATCTATTGATATGGTTCCGAGTGTTTTAGATACACATGTTCTTGGATGAGTATAGATTAATGACTCCTCATTTTGTGTTACAAAAGCAAAACCCAAGCCTGTATCACATTCAAAAATAATATCATCCGGTTGCTTGATAAATGGACGGCACCGTACAATTTTTTCTGTTTTGGTTGCTTCCTCCGCGCCAAAAGAGCTACTGCATTCCATTTTTTTATCATGGATAGTATTTATTATCACTTCCGTGGTTTCAACGGGACTATTGTTTTCTTCCGTTGCTTCAACATGACCTTTGTTTTCTTTTTCCTGATCCTGAATAGGATTTACAATCACTTCAGGGTTTTTAGATTCATCGCTATATGAATTGCTTTCGGTTTGAGTGTTACTTAAGAAGTAATTATCTTTATCAACCGGGTAGAATTTGTCCGATGAACTATCCTCCGGGTCTGATAAGTAATAGGTGGTATCGCATTCTTCCTGAAGAATAGTATTTTTTTCTGGTTTTTGTCTTTCCTGTGATGGACATATACGATCAGCCACATATAACCAGCCTTGGTAACTATCAAAGTACTTATCCCACATTTCATCATAATTAGTCCGGGTTGCTTTCATTCCTAGGCACCTCTGTTAATAAAGGGTCTATATTAAGCATTTTATGCATGAACTAAAAAAATGCTATCAAAAGCACCCGGATTAGCATAATCGGCTAAAGACATGAAGAGAAAATCTTCATGTCTTTAGTCACACTACATCAATGGCCTTGAGCAAAAATAGCTAGTTGACAGTTGGTGACGCATACTGCTGCGTCCTTTACAAAGACAGGTCTGCATTTTACGATATAGGTGCAGCAGCCGGGGCAGGTGCTACAATCGCAATAATCAAAGCAGAAGGATTTTGCGAACTTGTCATTTTCTTCGATTTGATAGTTCCAAGTACCAACGACGCATTCAGGGAATTCTTTGCAGCATCTGACTAGATCAAATTCCAACTGGACTTTGCCATCATTGTCCGGGATGAAATGAATAATGCTGGAGAACTCTACCTTAATCTTTGGCTTGCACAGACAGGAGGTATCTAGGGTTACATTTGCAACTGTTTTAGGTGTGCAAATACAACACGCATTGTCTTCGGTGCTGTTGCTGCTATTAGCGGCAAAAGTGAATCCACCGCCGTTGCCACATTCAAATAATATTGGTTTTGGGAGCGGATGCCCGGGGTCAGGACATCTTACGCAATCGTGATCACGATTATAATCTTCTCTTTTTTCACAATCTGACATATTAAAACCTCTGTTGTTTGTCCGAGTTTAGTTTATTCTCCATGACAGCTATGGGTGACAAGTTAGCAAAATTTTCTTGTCCGAATAAAAAACAACCCGCAGGCTAAGTGACAGGCGGCTTTTATTGGTTGACCATTTATGCTGAATTAGATTATAATATTTTCAAAATAATACTTAGACTTACAACCATGATTTTACGAAAAGGATTTATTAAAGCAACAATTTACTTCCCATTAATTTTGTTAGAAAAGGTCATGGAACTAGAAATTACTGAAGAATTAAAGGAAAAAATCATTAATACAAAAAGTGTTGGGAAATCCAAACCCTGCATATTTGAGATTAGATCAAATGAGATGCTTATTGACTTTGAAAAGGTGATGGAACTAAAAATTACCTGTAAATAGAAATTAAGACTATTTACAGGACTCTGCTGTCAGTGCATATTTGGCTTATTTTATCAAAATAGAAGTTAAAGAGGTAGAATTAAATGCAGATAGTTGAAGTGCTAAAAAATAAAAATGTTAAGGTTATCGAAATACCGAAATGGGGCACTTATCTTCGAAAAATGTGGGAAGAGAAGTTTGCA
>JAAYNX010000180.1 GCA_012520615.1 Clostridiaceae bacterium
TATTTTGCACTTTGTTTATCATTCATTTAGTTTATCACTTAGTCATCTAATTTTCCACTTATACATTTTTTTACTCATTTTCCTCTTAACTGGATTTTTATAAATTCCTATACTTTAAAAAATTTAAAAATATCAAATATACTAAACGTAGTTTTCCGGTAGACCCTGTTATACAAGGCTTTTTTAGGATTGGTGATCCATCCCCAGCCTCTTGGCGCTTTCACACCTAAGCTGTGGCGTATATACCTTTTTACACTCGTTCTTGCTGCAATACTCTTTCTGATACTTGGTTTTCTCATACCAAACTTCACAATTATCACACTCCATTATTTTTCAATTACAAATCCACTCCAACTATCGGCATACTGCAAAAGCAGCGTAAGTGGTTTTTCATGTGTAGCACAGGAACGGTTATCCTCAACATATTGCCCATCGTGGTAGACAATTGCCTGTACTTCTTCCTCTGTAAGGTTGATGTGCTGCAGTGCCAAATATATACTCCTAACCGGTACACTCAAATATGTAAGTTCAGAATTAAAACGGTATGGATAGTCCGGTTTGTATCCATACTCTTTCTGCTTTTCTGAAGGTTCATTAATTAGGTATTGCGGATTTCCGGGCATACCTACCTTTCCTAGGTCATGAAGAAGAGCTACAATTACACAGCTTTCATCAGTGATATCTGGAGCTATAGCACTCTTAATTTTCAACATGGTTTCCGATACATTTACCGAATGCTCTAAAAGTCCAGCCTCTTTGCAAAGATGATACTTTGTGCTTGCAGGAGCAGTCAGCCATGCTGTTTCATTTTCTATAAAAGCTATAAGCCTGCTAAACGGTTCTTTACGATCCGTTACAAGCGCCTTTAAAGCATTATATCTTTCTAATACACTGTTTCCCATATAACAAGTCCTCTCATAAGGTTTATCTATTTCTTAATAACCACTTCTGTGCGCCGGTCGACCTTATATTCGAATTCCACCTTGGTTTCGCTATCTGCGGAAACATTGACAGAAAACTCTAATAGTCCTGATGTCTTTTTAACATAATCATGAGTTGATGAAACCATTTCCCATACTCCCCAAGTATAGTGATCAAAATGTACTTCAGCAGGCTCATCCTTATGATTTTTTATAGCATATTCATATTTGTAATGCTCAAAACCATTGTTCTTCTTTCGGTCAATCTCACCGTAAGTAAATGTGATGTCAAAGGCATTCCCAATAGTCAACTTGATATTTTCATCTTTGGGCGTATGATCTATACTGTCTTCACCTATGAATTCAAGCGAACCGTCGGCTTCATCTGCCTTATATAGCTTTATTTTTCCCTTAGGCATAGCAATACCAAGGCCACATTCCTTTGAGTTAAAAAATTCTATAACAACATTCACTTTTTCATCACGGGTATTGAGTTGGTAATATCTTTTATATGGGATATTTAAACCGTTCAAAATATTTATTTGCTTGGTTTGATTATCTTTAAGAGTGGTTGGATGCAGCAAGGTATACATGTGATAGTCAAAGAAACTCTTTTCCTCAGCCTGGGGAGCCGCAGCAGATTCGCAAATATACATTCTATCTTCCATTTCATAATCATCATCTTTTTTTATCCGATTGACATCACCAGCAATAAGCTTAACCCTTGTATTTTCAAATGTAGTACCACTACGATTTTCTATTTCTGCCCACCCGGCAATATTCAAAGTATTTTCTAAAATCTCAATAACATAATTTGCATTCCAATTAAAGCCCTGACTAAGATAGGAAACCTTAACATTTTCAGATGTTGACTTTGCAATCTTCCACACAAGAGCAGGTTTTACTATAAGTCCTGAAGGTAGGGATGGAAGAATAAGTTCTGCATAGGCATCAATATATATTTCCTTTGTCGAACTATCCTCCAAAACGCATCTTCCAGAGCCTTCAACGGATAATAGGCGACAGCATTTTTTATCACCAGTGCTCCTATCCTTTAAATATACTTCCTTATCAATATATTTTCTAAGAAGCTTGTCCCTATCAACAAGGTCATAGTCATAGTTAAACTCCAGGATGTTAAGACCATCAACCAAAAGGGATTCTGTTTCTATTTGCTGTGCCACATCAGCAAAAACAAGCTCTGTTTCAGCTCCGGTAAGGTTGACGTATCGAGTTTCTTTCACTGCTCCAAAGCCACCATTATAGATGGTCAATGATATATTTTTTGTATCATTTGCCGTAGACAGTTTTTTCATAAATTTCCCACACCTCCACTTTTATTGTATCATAAAACAAGTACAATAAAACGGACAGTAGATATTATTATACAAATATTTTCCACTGTCTCTGCAATACTTAGATTATTCAATTTTTGTGTTATTTTTTCCCTATGCTTAATATTTGTTTTAATTAACAGAATAACCATATTGTTCTAGCCGTTCTTTACAAACCTTTCGTATCTCATCAGAAAACAGTTCTGAGTATTCATCCTTTAGAACCAATGCCTCAACAGATAAATCAAGCCTCTTATGCTCCCATAATACAGCAAATCCTTCTGTTCCTCCTTCTTTGCTGACTAAACTGATTGCTGTATTAATTCCGCCTTTGTCTGAAAGCATTTGCAAAAACCTTGTAGCCCTATATCCTATCTCCTTATCAGCCTTTTTGTAGATATTTATCATCTCATTGTTGAATTTTCTCTCTAAACCATTCATGGCTTTCTCCTTCATGCTATTTGTATTCTGATACTTTTTTACCATATACAATTTCCATATTCAAGCCTCTGGCATCTTTTACCGGATCACTTGGTATGGAAGTGAATCCGTTATTTAGTCCTAAAAGTCCCGATACAGCCAAACATAAAGCATCCATACAGTCCACCTGATGACTCCTTAATACCGGACGTGAAGAAATATACGAAACAAACTCTCTGGTTCTATTATAAAACTCCTCCAACACCTCCACCCTGTCCCAGAAACCATCTTCAGTATGTTTACTGTTATAGAGCGGTAAATAAAAGTCATCCTTTGTTGCAAGAACTGCAAAGCAGACTTCCGGGTGGCTTTCTCGAAGCTTTCCTTTGAATTCTGGTGCTTTTTCCAGAAGCTCATCTATTTCTCGGATCTGATTGCAAATTGCAAAAGACTGCTTGCTAAGACCTTTTCCAAGATAGTTTTTATTAATCTGAGAGGCTTCAAAATATTCCTCTTCATAAACCGCTTGCCTACAAGGCGTATTAAATATACAAGAGGTTCTTCCGGATAGATAAGTTCTGGCTTCAGAGTCCGGGCGTATGTCCTTCACATCTTCTGGCAACCCGATAGGCATGTCCACAAGAAGGCTGTTGCTATCAGCATATTTTGAACAAATTTCTTGGATACTCTTGTATAGCTCCACCTCAAAACCAGTATCCGTTATATTGACTGCGATCCACCCACCTCTGCAGCCATCAATTCCGACACTACTGAAGCCTCTTTTTCCTTGAGTAAGCCGATTGAATATATAGATAAATTCACTTTCAACATTTGTAAAATCTCTTTGCGCGAAATCATGCTCCATATATTTTTCAGGTGCAGTATCAAATACCGAAATACCCATTAATTCGATGAATTCAAAATATAATAGGGCATCGTCAACATCCTTAATCTGTTGCTTTTCTTCCTCAGTAAGATCATCAAGCCCGTATTTTTCGTAAATCAAACCCTGCAGCTTTTCTTCGATAGTGAAGTAATCAGGCAATTGTCCTTTTACCGGCCTTGTCAGGTCTGAAATATAGCTTTCGCTGGCATCATGCAAGAGACAACCTAGCTGTATCCTTTCAGAGCAGCCTCGGCTTTTGGCTTCTTTATAGCAGTTTATTGCATGTTGAGCAACCGAATAAAAGTGCTTGAAGTGTCCATTAGCTCTGGTCATCAAAGATAATGAATGCGCGATATCTTCAATTTTGATGTCGTCCGCAATCGGACTTAACGGGTAAAATTTCGTTTTTGTATAAGTTAATATGTAATCTGACATTGTTAACCCCTCAAATCAATATAAATTCATTATTTCCTGCAGATTTTCTTTATATCTTTCTACAACGTTCTTAGGCGATAGTATCTTTACCTTCTTGCCAAATTGAAACATCCATGCCAAGAATGTAGAACTGACAGCTACATGGACCCTGACCACAAAGCTGTTTTCATCAACTTTTTCAATTGATATCTCTTTGCCGAAACGGTCTATCACAACATTAACAAGCGAGTTGTCAAACTGCAGCTTAACCGCTACTTCTTCCCCTCCAAACATATTAAAGACCTTTTTCGAATATTCAGCAATATCCAGACTTTTTTCGCCAATTATATCCGACAGCACCCTACGAGGTTCTTCCAATAGTTTTATTTCTGCCATTCTGTCTACTCGGAAGTGAGTTAGCTCAGGGTTCTTGGGATAATGGGATATCAAATAGTAGTTTTCATCAACCCAGGACAGTGCATAAGGACTCACGACATAAGCTTGTCCTGAATTCCGGAATTGTTTCTTTTTATCAAGATTATACTCAAAATATTTGAAGGATATCTGTCGGTTTTCGGATATTGCAATATGTAAAGTGTCAACGTTACAGTAAATCAGCTCATTCATAGTCTTAGCCCTATTTGCTACGTATACCTGTCGCTGAAGCTTTCTGGCCTGATGCACACTCGTGAGACTTTCAATTTTCTTTATCAGGTCATTACTTTTTTTGTGAGTAATGAATTTTGAGGATTGTACAATATCAACCAGTAACTTAAGCTCTGGTAGTTCAAATAGCCGATTTGCGACAAAATAGTCAGTGGTCTTTGTTTTTCTGGTAGCTATGTCGATTCCATATTGTCGCAGAGCTTCGAGGTCGTCATATATGGACTTACGCTCAGCGGTGATGCCATAACGCTCAAGCTCTGAAATTATTTCATTTAGAGTTATGGTATTTTCCTCATCAGTTTTCTCAAGTAGTATCTTCATAAGATAGAGAGTTTTCAATTTTTGGTTAGAACTTTTTGCCATATGTACACCTCATCATTTAATAATCCATATTGTTCCGCATTCTTTGTTAACTAGTCAGACAGCTGAATTAATTCCGCATTCGAATGTCTGTTTCATTAGTTTTTACTAACCTTCCTTTATTGGCTAGATATCCCAAACGGAGTACCCTTGCACTCTCGCTGCATCATATACTGGCTTCATGTTATTATGTAAAATATTTGCAAATTGTTGTCTGGTGTGTCCTTTAATATAAAGTTCTTCGTTTGCCCATAACGCAATGAACTTATCGCCCTATCGGGCGGACTTTTTTAATCCACACATTCATATGTTAAGCATGAACAAATGGGACATTCAAGTACGGGCATTAACCCCCTTGAACATTTTGTCCTTTTCTTAGTCCAA
>JAAYNX010000120.1 GCA_012520615.1 Clostridiaceae bacterium
TACAGCTGTACTCATGTTTATAGCGGTTTTGGGTATTACCGGTGCACCGGGGCTAAATGGTTATGCAAGTAAAACCTTACTCCATCATGCAGTAAGTCACGCTGCTGAAACTGGCGCACAATGGCTTGTCTGGATAGAACGATTGTTTCTGCTAGTGGGAGTCGGTACAGCAGCGTCTTTTATTAAGCTTTATTACTTAATATTTATGGGAAAGCCTACTAAAATTAAAGTAACTGATAACAGGTCTTTTGGATTGCATTTAGCCATGGGTTTACTTGCAGCAGTTATGGTGGGGATTGGGCTTAAGCCTGAAATGTTTGCCAGTATTGCCGTAGTACCGGCGGCACAGGTATTAGGCATGAAAAATGCTGCCGCCACTTTAGATGGACTTTCGTTTTGGCATTTAGGCGATGTTTTAAGTATGATTATAACCTTAACTCTTGGAGCCTTAGTATGCTGGCTTGGGCTTAGAAGCGGAGTTTTTCATTGGCATCCTCCTGCGTGGCTAACATTGGAAGGTATGGTGAAACTTACAGGTATAAGAATTTCACTAATTTGGAGGCGAGGGGCCGAGTGTTATAGCTTTGTGGTTAACGCTGTCCGTGGCGTATCCAGAACCTTGAGATATCGTTTATATACGGATTTTCGCAGATTTGATAAATCAAGGAGCGGAACAATTGGAAAGGTAAATCTTACTGGGATTAGTGCGGATGCGGCACTATTAATTGTAGTATTAATGTTTCTAATTGTATTGTATACTTTTATAATCAAATAAATTTACCATATTTCTTGACATGATTTAATTCATGCTGTATAGTAGTATAGGTAATCAAGTAGAAGCTATGCTTCTCACCTTGTTCGGCGTAAGCTGGCGGGTCAATAACGTTATCTGATGCAGATTCGTATGTTGACGTTCATAACAGGTGAAGTATAAGCTTTACCTGTTTTATTATTATGGAGGTGTTTTTTATTAGTAAAGACCAAGCACAGATCAATTCAGCGATTCGTGACAAAGAAGTACGTTTAATTGATTCGGATGGGACAATGATTGGTGTTGTCTCAGCAAGAGAGGCGCAACTAAAAGCAAACGAAAGGGAATTGGATCTGGTGAAGATATCTCCTAATGCGAATCCGCCTGTTTGCAAGATAATGGATTATGGCAAGTTTCTGTATGAACAGAATAAGCGTGAGAAGGAAGCTAAGAAAAAGCAGACTGTAATTGAAGTGAAAGAGCTCAGACTCTCGGCGAAAATTGAAGAGCATGATTTCAGCTTCAAAGCGAAAAACGCCATAAAATTTCTTGAAGACGGTGATAAGGTTAAGATATCAATTCGTTTCAGAGGTCGTGAAATAGCATACTCTGCCTTGGGACGAGAGGTTATGCAAAAGTTCGCCGATACTGTCAAGGAATATGGAAAAGTGGATAGGCCTCCTGTTATGGAAGGCAGAACAATGTCCATGATATTAGTTCCCCATAAAAAATAAACAATAGAGGGAGGTTAGCTATATGACTAAGCTCAAGACCCATAGTGGTTCTAAAAAGAGATTTAAAATTACTGCCACCGGAAAAGTAAAAAGAAATCAGGGCTATAAAAATCATATATTGACGAAGAAGTCAACTAAAAGGAAAAGACAGCTTCGCAAGAGTCTGATTGCATCCGATGCTAACGCTGCAACAATTAAGCAGATGCTACCCTACGCATAAAAAGAGAAGAGAGGTGTTAACAAATGGCACGAGTAAAAGGCGCTATGCGCACACGCGCAAGGCATAATAAGATCCTCAAGCTTGCGAAGGGCTATTTCGGAGCAAAAAGCAAGCTTTATAGAACAGCAAACGAAGCAGTTATGAAATCGTTGAGCTATGCATACAGAGACAGAAAGCAAAAGAAACGTGAGTTTAGAAAGCTTTGGATTGCACGTATCAATGCTGCGGCTCGTATGAATGGGTTATCCTACAGCAAATTTATGAATGCACTAAAAAAAGCGGGTATTAATTTAAATAGAAAAGTACTTGCTGATATGGCAGTTAATGACGCTGCAGGTTTTAAAATGCTAGTTGAGAAAGTAAAATAAAATTTTTTGGTGGGGAAGTATCCCACCGGGCTACTAAGTCCCTCACTGAATGTGAAGGGACTTTGTTTTTCTATCGGAGGATTTTATGGCTGATCAGATTAGAATTACCTCTATATCAAATCAAATAATAAAAGAGGTTAGAAGCCTTAGAAATAAAAAGGGTAGAATTTCTGCTCAATCTATATTGCTTGAGGGTTATCGGCTTGTTAAGGAAGCTGTGGATTCAGGAGCCGAAATAAGATATTTTATTGTGTCCGATAGCTTTTTAGCAAAAGAAGAATTTTTTCTTTCACAGGTGTCAAATATAAGGGTGGTACAAGTTCCAGATGAGCTTTTTGGGCGTATCAGTGAGACACAAACTCCGCAAGGGATTATTGCAGTAGCCAAAGTGCCTATTTATAACCAAAAAGATATCATCAAGAATGCTAGCCAAGTCATTGTTCTTGAGAATCTTCAAGACCCTGGGAATTTAGGTACTATAATACGTTCGGCTGATGCGTGTGGTTTTGATGCTGTTTTATTGTCAAAGGAAAGTGCTGACCCGTACAACCCCAAAGTAATTCGGTCTACAATGGGATCTATATTCCATATACCAGTAATTATTGTTGAAGATATTTATCAAGTTTTAGATGATTTAAAAGCGAGAAAAGTTTTTTTAGCCGCCGCCCATACAAGAGACGCTTTGCCTTGCTGGAATGCTGATATGTCTGGAAATGTGGCAATTATTATAGGAAATGAAGGGAATGGTCTTTCGGACATGATTATTGAGAAAGCAGACAGAACTATTATGATTCCTATGACAGGAAGAGCTGAGTCCCTTAATGCATCAGCAGCAGCGTCAATGTTGATATACGAATGTATGAGACAAAGAGTAAAAAACAAAATTTGCTAAAGTCCTTGAAAAATATTATAGTTTAATATAAAATATTCTATGGAATTTGTGATTTTGTTAACAATTTTCTATATTAAATTTTTGGAGGTAAGTTATATGGCAGTAAAAATTGGTATTAACGGGTTTGGTAGAATTGGCCGTTTAGCATTCAGAGCTGCAGCCAACAACCCAAATGTACAAGTAGTTGGAATCAATGATCCCTTCATAGATCTTGAGTACATGAAGTATATGCTACAGTATGACACCGTTCATGGTAAGTTTGATGGTTCCATCGAAATTAAAGGCGACAAGTTCGTTGTTAATGGTAATGAAATCAACGTTTATGCATGCATGAAGCCTGAGGAGATTCCTTGGAAGGATTGTGGCGCTGAATATGTTATCGAGTCTACCGGTTTGTTTACTACAACCGAAAAGGCAAGTGTACATCTACAGGGCGGTGCAAAGAAGGTAGTTATTTCAGCTCCTTCAGCTGATGCTCCTATGTTCGTTATGGGTGTTAATCAGGACAAGTATACTAAGGATATGAATGTTGTATCCAATGCTTCTTGCACAACAAACTGCTTGGCTCCTCTTGCCAAAGTTATTCATGATAAATTCGGTATAGTTGAAGGTCTTATGACCACAGTTCATGCTACCACCGCTACACAGAAGACCGTTGACGGCCCTTCAAAGAAGGACTGGAGAGGCGGACGTGCTGCTGCTGGTAACATTATTCCTTCCTCTACCGGTGCTGCTAAGGCAGTTGGTAAGGTAATTCCTTCACTTAACGGAAAACTTACAGGTATGGCTTTCAGAGTACCCACACTTGACGTTTCTGTTGTTGATTTAACCTGCCGTCTTGAAAAAGCTGCTACCTATGAAGAAATCTGTGCAGCTATCAAAGATGCATCTGAAAATGAAATGAAGGGAATCTTGGGTTATACAGAGGATGCAGTTGTTTCATCTGACTTTATTACCGATTCACGTACTTCTATTTTTGATGCAAAAGCTGGTATCTCCTTGAACGCTAACTTTGTTAAGTTGGTTTCCTGGTATGATAACGAGTGGGGTTATTCAAATAAACTAATCGACCTCATTTCCTATATGGCAACCGTTGATAACAAGTAAGAGCTTTGCTCAACAATTTGAAACTTTGCGTAAAAAAGATTAAAACCCTTTAAAGAGCGGCCTTGATTGGTCGCTTTTTATGTATGGCGAGCGGCTAGAAATATTTTTAATCTTTGTAAAAATCCAATAATGTTTTTCCAATCTTTTGTTGAAAACTATTATTAAAATAAGGTAAAATAAATACGGTTGAAACCATTAGATTACTTTCGCCCAAAATTTTTTAAACAACGATAGAAGGAGTTGTAATTTTATGAGTATGAAAAATAAAATGACTGTTTCTGATTTGGACGTTAAAGGAAAACGAGTTATTGTTCGTGTTGATTTTAACGTTCCCCTGGACGCAGAAGGAAATATTACAGATGACAAGAGAATACAAGGAGCGCTTCCCACTATTCGTCATATTATAGAAAACGGCGGAAAGCTGATTCTAGTTTCCCATTTAGGCAGACCAAAGGATGGTTTTGAAGCAAAGTTCAGCATGAAGCCTGCAGCTGAACACTTAGGCAAGCTTCTGGGTAAAGAAGTTATTCTAGCTGCAGATGTTATTGGTGAAGATGCAAAAGCAAAAGCAGCAGCACTAAAAGAGGGTGAAATCCTCATGCTCGAAAATGTCCGCTTCCATAAAGAGGAGACAAAGAATGATCCTGCATTTGCAAAAGAATTGGCAAGTATGGCTGAAATTTATGTAAATGATGCATTTGGAACAGCCCACAGAGCGCATGCTTCTACAGCGGGGCTTGCGGATTATCTTCCTTCTGCATGCGGATTTTTAATAAAGAAAGAGCTTGACTTTATGGGTAAGGCTCTTGATAATCCTGAGAGACCTTTTGTTGCAATTCTGGGCGGAGCTAAGGTTTCAGATAAAATCAGTGTAATTGAAAATCTTTTGGATAAAGTTGACACACTCATAATTGGTGGCGGTATGGCTTATACTTTTATTAAAGCCCAAGGCCATGATGTTGGCACCTCCATTTGTGAAATGGATAAACTAGACCTTGCCAACAGCTTGATTGCGAAGGCAAAGGAAAAGGGTGTAAATCTCCTACTGCCCGTTGATAATGTCGTCGGGAAAGAATTCGCTGCTGATACAGAAGCAAAAACAGTTCCCTCTGATTCTATTCCAGACGGATGGATGGGTCTTGACATCGGAGAAGCGACAATAAAGATTTTTTCAGATGCAATAAAAGATGCAAAAACTATTGTATGGAACGGCCCTATGGGTGTATTTGAAATGGAGAGGTTTGCAATAGGCACTAAGAAAGTAGCAGAGGCTCTTGCAAATTCCGGTGCAATTTCAATAGTAGGCGGCGGTGATTCAGCAGCAGCTGTTGAACAATTAGGCTATGCCGATAGAATTACCCACATTTCCACCGGTGGCGGAGCATCATTAGAATTCTTGGAAGGAAAAGAACTTCCAGGTATTGCAGTACTCAATGAAAATAAATAGAACAGTCGAAAGGAAGAAAATATAATGTCAAAAAGAATTATTATGGCAGCGGGCAACTGGAAAATGAATAAAACTCCTTCAGAAGCAGTTGCGTTTATCAACGACTTAAAACCTCTTGTAGCAGGAAGCAATTCTGAGGTAGTTACAGGAGTTCCGTTTGTTTGTATACCCGGAGCAGTTGAAGCTGCAAAAGGTTCAAATATTAAGGTAGCGGCTCAGAATGTTCATTTTGAGGCAAGTGGTGCATATACAGGTGAAGTATCCTGTGCAATGCTCAAGGATTTGGGAGTGGATTATGTAATAATAGGGCATTCCGAAAGACGTGAGTATTTTGGCGAAACAAATGAAATGATAAATAAGAAGGCAAGGGCTATTTTAGATGCAGGAATGCTTCCGATAATATGCTGCGGCGAAACTCTTACCCAGAGAGAACAGGGCGTAACAGCCGAGCATGTTCGCTACCAGATTAAAATTGCTCTGCTTGGTCTTAGTGCACAAGAAGTATCTAACCTTGTTATTGCTTACGAACCGATTTGGGCAATAGGAACAGGAAAAACAGCCACCGATGAACAAGCAGAAGAGGTTTGTGCTATTATTCGCCAGTTGCTTGTTGAGCTTTATGGCAATGATGTCGCTGAGAAAACCCGTATTCTGTATGGTGGAAGCGTTAATGCAGGCAATGCAAAAGCCCTCTTTGCTATGCCGAATATTGACGGTGGGTTAGTTGGAGGAGCCAGCTTAAAGCTTGACGCTTTTGAGAAAATTGTAAAGCACGACGCTTAAGATAAGTATTTATGTGCCCTCCGGTGCTTTGTCCGGGGGGCATTGTGTCTTCAAGGTAAAAAAATAGAAAGGTATGGATTTATTATGCTGAAAAAGAACGGCTTTGTGCCAGCAGAAGGACCGGTACTTCTTGTGGTTATGGACGGTGTAGGTATCACAGATGCAATAGAAGGAAATGCGGTCAAAAATGCTTATACTCCAAATTTAGATAAACTTATGAAAGAATGCCCTAATATCTTACTTAAAGCACACGGAACCGCTGTGGGGCTCCCCAGTGATGATGACATGGGTAATTCTGAGGTAGGACATAACGCCATTGGTGCCGGTCAGGTATATGCTCAAGGAGCGAAGCTTGTTACAGAGGCTATCAAAAGCGGAGAAATCTTTAAAGCCAAGGGATGGGGAGAAATTCGCGCCAATTGTCTTTCCAAAGGTTCAACTCTTCATTTTATTGGTCTTTTCAGTGACGGGAATGTTCATTCTCATATAGATCATTTAAAGGCCATGATAATTCAAGCAAAAAGTGAAGGCGTTAAAAAGGTGCGTGTCCACATTTTACTTGACGGCCGTGATGTGGGAGAAACCTCCGCACTTGAGTATGTTACACCGTTTGAAACGTTTTTAAGTGAACTTAATGATTCCGGATTTGATGCAAGAATAGCTAGCGGCGGCGGGCGTATGTTCATTACCATGGACCGTTACGAAGCTAATTGGAGTATGGTTGAGCGAGGCTGGTATACACATGTTCTGGGCGAAGGCAGATTATTTGACTCTGCAACTCAAGCAATTGAAACCCTTAGAAAAGAAACAAAAGCAATAGATCAAGACTTGCCGGCCTTTGTTATAGCCGAAAATGGCAAACCGGTGGGAACAATTGAGGATGGGGACAGCGTCATTTTCTTCAATTTCCGTGGAGATCGAGCAATCGAAATATCAAAAGCTTTCGAGGATTCGGGTTTCAATTATTTTGATAGGAAGAGATGGCCGCAAGTTACTTACGCAGGTATGCTTGAGTATGATGGAGATCTTCATATCCCAAGCCGTTACTTAGTAAACCCTCCTTCTATTAAGAATACAATGAGCGAATACTTGGTTAAGACTGGCGTCAGCCAACTGGCTATTTCCGAGACACAAAAGTTTGGCCATGTTACTTATTTTTGGAACGGTAATAATTCCGGCAAATTCGATGAGATTTTGGAAACTTTTGTTGAGGTTCCTTCCGACGTAATTCCCTTTGAGCAAAGACCTTGGATGAAGGCCGCTGAGGTTACCGACAAGACGATTGAACTATTAACCACAGGAAACTATAAATTTGCCAGAATTAATTTCGCCAACGGGGATATGGTAGGGCATACAGGTGTGTATCAAGCCGCAAAAATTGCGGTAGAAACCGTTGATTTATGTTTGGAAAGATTAATTTCCACGATTAAAAAGTTGAACGGAGTTTTAATCATTACTGCAGACCACGGAAATGCAGATGAAATGTATGAGGTAGATAAAAAGACAGGCAAAGCTAAGACTGACAGTACAGGAAGGATTAAGGCAAAAACAAGCCATACGCTGAATAAGGTTCCGTTTATAATTTATGATACAAAGAATTCCGGGAAATATCAGCTTAAGGACGAAGGCTTTGGACTTGCAAACATTGCTTCAACTGTCGTAAACTTGCTTGGATATGAGGCTCCGGATATTTGGGAAAAATCGATGATTGAATTTAAGTAGTATTTTATTGCTTTTTAAAAAGGTATGAGTTATTATTGATGCAGGGGCGGAAAGTCCCTGCTTTTTAAATAAAAAAGCTATAAATGGAGCATTATATGCGCATATTATGTATCGACTACGGTGATGCCAGAATAGGTGTTGCAGTTAGTGATCCTTTAGGATTTACAGCTCAGATGCTGGAAACAATAAAGTGGAAGAATGATATAAAAAAGCCTCTCCAACGAATTAGAGAGATTTCTGATGCTTATAATTGTGATGCAGTTGTAGTTGGCATTCCCCGTAATATGGATGGTACAGTCGGGCCACGAGAGATTAAAACCAGAGACTTTATGCAGCTTCTGGAAGACGAGTTGCCCGGTACCAAAATAATACCTTGGGATGAACGCCTTACTACGGTGATGGCTCAACGGGCTATGCATGATATGGGTATTGTTGCGAAAAATCAAAAGAGCAGAATTGACCAAATGGCTGCTGCTTTTATTTTGCAAGGGTATCTAGATTCCTTAAAATAGATACCCTTGTGTTAATTTGAAAGGAGAACACTATGGAATACGAAAATGAAATCATTGAATTAACAGGTGAAAACGGTGATTCTATCAAATGTGAATACCTCGATACTGTATTAGTTGATGACAGCGAGTATGTCGTATTGTTGCCATTAGATGAAGATGGCTGCTGCGATTCTTGTGATTGTGATGATGAATGCGGAGCTGAAGTTATCATTATGAAAATCGAAAAGAATGGCGAAGAGGAATATCTGGTTCCCGTTGAGGATGATGATGAACTTGAAAGGGCATTTGAAGCCTTTCAGGACCAAATCGATGAAGAGGACGAAGACGAAGACCTCTAATTAACAACTTAAATTTACAAAAGAGAATGAGGTGGGCACTAGGCTATGATTAAGAGAACTTTTTTGTTGCTTCTTTTAACCGGAGTGCTTATATTTGCGTGTGCTTGTGGTGAGGCAACCGGAGCACCGGTTGCCATCGCCACAGAAACGCCATCGGCTACACCAGATGTAACCCCTGAACCTGTTCTACCTACTGAAGAACCTGTTTTTAATCCGGATTTCATAGTGCCGGATTCATCTGTTAGACCTGTGGCGGCAATGATAGATAATCAGGGAAACAGAGTTTTGCCTCAGGGTGGAATTAGTCAGGCACAAATTATTTATGAAATACTTGTAGAGTATAATATTACTCGTTATATGGCTCTTTTTTGGGGAACATTGCCTGATATGGTGGGGCCAATAAGAAGCTCGCGCCATTATTTTCTGGATTATGTCCTGGAACATGATGCAATATATACCCATGCTGGAGGCAGCACATACGCATATAAAGATATTCCGAAGCTAAAAATTCAGAATATTGACTATCAAGTTCATGGTTCCGCTTTTTGGGACCTTACAACCGATAAAAGTAATTGGCAGGATTCCTATACTTCCAAAGAAAGGCTTGAAAAGTTTATATCAGATAAGAAGTATAGAACAGAGCCGAATAAGCCTTTTCCGTTTACATATCACGACCAGTTCACAATACCTGAAAACGGAAACAAGGCAGAGGATATTTCAATCAAGTTTGCGACATCAAAAGGCAGCAGCACCTGTGGATTTATTTACGATTCTGAAGAAAAGCTCTATAAGAGATTGAGAATGGGAGATCCTCATATGGAGCGTAACACGAATGAACAGGTTAAGACAACCAATATAATTGTGATACAAATATCCTCTCCGCTTATTGAAGGCGATACATACGGTAGAAGGAACCTTAAAAATATAGGTAGCGGCGAAGGCTTTTATATTACAGGGGGCAAGTCAGTACCTATTAAATGGTCAAAAACGGCTAGGGATGCTCAGACAGAGTATAAAACAGAGGATGGAAAACCCCTTACTCTGAATCGTGGACAAACTTGGATTGAAATAGTCCCTAATTTGGATTATGTAACAATAAAATGATGTTGTTTTATTCGAATCGAAATTAAGCGGCGTGGCAGCTGATACAGATAGTTTTGCACAATAAGGCGTATAGGTTAAAGCTGTACGCCTTTTTCCTGTGTAATTTCCATTAGCCTCTTAGCGGCGGCAGAAAGGGATACACTTTTTAAAAAGCAAAAACCTATGGAGCGTGCAGGAATTTTGTCGGTGATTTGTACTTTATAAAGCTGATTGCTATTTAAGTATTCCTGCGAGAATTCCTCAATCACACAGGCAACACCGAAATTAAACTTTGCAAATTCCAGAAGCAGGTCATGAGACCCTAACTCAATTTCAGGTTGTAGCTTTATTCCTTTTGTTAGCAAGTATCTCTCAACATATTGCCGTGAATTTGATATTGGCTCAAGAAAAATCAATGGATATTCCATTAACTCATCCAAGGAGTTTTCGGTAAGACAAAGATCCTTATATTTTTCACCGCAGACGAAAATATCATGAATATCTAAGCACTTTTCAATTTCCAAAGCAGGATCTCTTAAAGGTAAATTACAAAGTGCGATATCTATTTCTCCTGACTTTAATAAATTGCATAATTCCAAGGTTGTTCTGTTTATTATCTTTAATTTGATATTCGGTGAGCTTTGGTTGAACTTTTCAAGGTACGGCAACAAAAAGTAGCGGGAGATTGTGTCACCGACACCAATTTTCATTTCTCCAGCGAGCAAATCCCGTGCTTCTGAAAGTTTCTTCTCTCCAACCTCAATAAGATTTATTGCTGAGTTTATATATTCGTACAGTAGTATCCCGTCGGTTGTCAATTTGACCCCTTTTGAAGTTCTGGTAAAAAGGCGGGTACCAAGCTCATTTTCCATATTCATAATGGCTTGGCTAACGGCGGGTTGGGTTGCATAAAGAGCTTTTGCAGCTTTTGAAAAACTCTGATGCTTTGCTACCAAGCAAAAAACACGATATGTATCTAATTTTATCATCTTATAAGCCAGCCTTATATCAAGTATTAGGTGTATTGATTTTACTTATATCATAATTATCTGTATAATACAACTGTAATTCATTTTTACGGAGGGTAAATAATATATGGAAAGAGTTGTGGGCACTATTTCAAGGGGACTTCGCACTCCTATAATTATGCAGGGAGATGATGTGGCACAGATTGCAACGGAAACCTTATTAAAAGCAGCTAATCTGGAGGGCTTTACCATACGGAACAGAGATATTCTGGCAATTACCGAGTCAGTGGTAGGCCGCGCTCAGGGGAATTATGCTCATATCGATGCAATCGCAAAAGACATAGAAAATAAAATAGGAGACGATACACTGGGAGTTATTTTTCCCATTCTGAGCAGGAATCGATTTTCTGTATGTCTAAGTGGCATTGCCAAAGGAGTAAAAAAGATAGTTTTAATGCTTAGCTATCCCTCTGATGAAGTAGGAAATCATCTAATAGATGAAGAACTTCTTGATGAAAGAGGAGTGAATCCTTGGACCGATGTTTTAACCGAAAATGAATATCGCGATTTATTCGGATATCATAAACATACATTTACCGGCGTAGATTATGTTGATTACTATAAA
>JAAYNX010000160.1 GCA_012520615.1 Clostridiaceae bacterium
ATTCGCGGTATGACATTTTACTTGAAAACTATTCAAAGACAATCAATATCGAAGCACTTACCTTAATTGACATGGTCAACAAGCAAGTTATTCCTGCTGTCCTTGATTACCAAAACGAGCTGGCCGATCTGATTCTGCATAAGAAGGCAATAAACCCGGCACCGTCAACAAGCCTTGAAGAAGGCCTGCTCAATAAGATAGCCAGATTGTCCGAATGCCTGCAGGAAAGGCTTGAAACCCTTACCGGACAAACCGTAGCTGTCAGGGAGATCAAAGATAATCTGGAGTTAGCCAAAGCATATCGTGAAAGGGTCTTTATGGCAATGAGCGAGCTTAGGATGATAGTAGATGAGCTTGAATTGATTGTTGGCAGCAAGCATTGGAAAATCCCGACTTATGCGGAAATCCTGAACAGCGTTATGTAATACAGGATATCAGGATGCTCCCTCTTGAGCAAGACACTATAACCAAATCTATATAACTATTGCCAAGAAGCTTGGTTTATGCATGAAACCAAGCTTCTTGGCAATAATCATATCAAGGCATATATACTCCTTGTTTGGGATACAGCCAGCCCGCCAATGAGGGCAATCCCAATTTGGGCGGTGTAGGGGGACGGCTCTTTCTACATATATGGTTCAGGCCGTCCCCAAACCATATTTTTCAAACTGTATTGAATGTTTTGACTGCATTTATCTTTTCTCATATTGATCAGCGCATTTTCCAGATCATCTATTGTATTAATATTCTTTGGGAAATAAAAATTAATAATACCTGCTTCTACATCAATAAAATCAATTATTAAACCCTCTTTACACATATTATATATTTCATCTATTAAGTTTTCGCTAAGATTAAACCTTTTGCCATATTTCTCTGTTTCATTTTCTATTCTGCATTTTATTACCTTTTTGTATTTAGACAAATCACGCAAATAGGTATGATTCCATGATCCATCATCATGGCATAAATATGCGTATTCATTCGATAAATTATCTATTATAAATGAGTCTAATGCTTTTTTCATATGACTCATATATAGAATCCTGGCTAGTTCATAATCAGTAACCGCATCAAGTTGTTCCTCATTCTCGAAGTCCACCCAGCAAAAATCTCCAAAACTATAAACATCCTGATTAATTAATTTTTGCACCTGTTCTCCAGTGACATAGTGAAGAAACAGCTTACGGCTAAATTTACACTCATCGGGAAAACCAGCTAATATCAAATAACACCTTGGATTATCAATAGCCTTCGCAAAATCCGCAAATGTAATCCCTGATGAATAAACATCATTATTTTGTTCATTGATTTTAATATATATTGCACTGTATCCTAACATTCGAACCTCTGTTAACAATACCCTCTATAACCTAAATAGATTTCGAGGTGTATGTTATTTAATATTATTTATTTTATTTAAATATTCTACAAAGTTTTTCCATATAAATCAATATATGCTTCTTTAAATTTGATTATGCGATTGTAAAAAAAGCGGCGTGGCGCACAAAAAGAAGAGCCCCAGCGCTTAGGGCTCTCGTTTAGCGTGATTTACTTGAATAGTCGAGTACTGCCTGAGCTATGCCAATGAAGTATTCCGATTCCCTTCGAATGTGATTTATTACAACCGGCGCCACCGGACTATTTCGGACTGCATCGCTTTCTAATAGTATCTGATTAAGAAGCTGGACAAACTGTTTGCTTTGTTCAAGCGCTTTTTCGAGGAACTCCAGTATCTGCTGCCGCATTGAACGGCTTACATTGTCCCTGGATCTTACAAGTGTTTCAATGTATCTTACAACCAGTCCCTTAGCCTGATTAAATGCCGTTTCGTACTGTTGAAGCTGCATAACAAACCTTGATTCAAGATTGGGTGCGATTTGACGGATAACAACTGTATGTTCAGCCTCTTGCCGCTTCCAGAATTCTGCTTCATCCAGAGCACGGGCGAGGGTTTTTTCACCATAATAGAATTGCATGCCGCATCTTCCTTTCGCCATTCCAAATACTTTATGCATCATTATATGAGCAACATGTACCAAGCCGTGCAATAAAAATAGTCCGAACACATTGAATAATAATGCGTTGGACTATTCTTTATAAACCAATTTACCGGTCTGAAGATGAAAGTGCCGTAGTGATAAGGCGTATGGGTTATTTAATCCTTACTCCAAATATTTTCTGAGCGTAGGAACCTACAACTGCGATATCATTATACACAGACGGTGAACTTTCAATATTTACTCCTAATGATACTTTATCAAGATCTTCCCCGGTCATGGGGTCAAAAAGACGCATGAATCCATCATAGCCACATAAAAGTCCATAGGTTTTTCCGTCGTCGCTTTTTATATCCACAGGCGAGCTCCAGCTATAATTAGCAAGCTCACGCACCCAGATTTCCTCGCCTGTTTTTTTATCCAATGCCACAAGCTTTCCATCCATCTGGCTTCCGGTAAAGCATACAGGGAATATAATTCTGTCGGCGATATCATCCTTGCCTAATAGCGGTGTTCCCAGCACTCCACCATTGATGCCTGAGCGGTAATAGCAGGTATAGTCTCTTTGCCATACCAGTTCGCCTGTCAGGGCATTAAACTTGCGAATATTACAGTCGGCCTTGCTGGCTTTGCCGCCTGCACAGCGTTTATCAACCTCATTTGCTGTATAAATGAAAACTCCGTCCTCTGTCTCTTCCAATACTATTGTACTGTCTGTATCATCCTTTATATCATACATCCAAACAGGTTCAAGATTGTTAATATCCAAGCACAGGAGAGTTCCTCCATTATCAACGGTAAACATTAGGTTTCTATAAATAGCAGGAGAATTTTCAATACCGTAATCGGCGCCGGGGTTATTATATGAAGACTTATACTGGAACTTAGTAACTTCGGGCGACATGGATAAGGTTCCGCTTGCCGCATCAAATCTCGTATTTAGCTTAGTCTTGTATATAAGGCCGTTTTCTCCGACATTTATCAAGGTGTCAGTTTCTTTGCTCAGTATACCCGATGAGTCAAAGGCTCCCCATTTTCCTCTATATGATAAGGAGTCTCTTCCCATGATGCTGAAAATCTCACTTTGATTTAACAAGTTATAAGCTCTGTACTTAAACTCTGTTAATTTACCGTTATTCTCATTTAGGCCCATACCTGTATAAAACAGCGGATATCCTCTTGGATCAACCATACCTGTACCTTTGATTGAAAACCCGAGATTTATTTTATTACGAGTGGGCTTACCTGTTTCAAGATCCAGAAAATAAATATTTCCGTCCAAAATCGGATAGATTACCTCAGTTAAATCTTTATTCTTAAATTCCTCATTTATATTCATAACCTTTCTGGTTTCTTCTGGCCAGTTGATTATTATAGGTTGCCCTGTCCAGCCAGAGCCGGGCCAATAGCTGTTGTGCGCACTTATGGCACCGGTACTCTGCTCCCAGATTATTTCAAGCTTCTTTTCTTTTATATCTCTTGTACCATAAGAAGCGATATCTCGGTAGTTATTACCTCTAAAAGTAGTTACGCCCTGCTGCTCTGTATAGGCTTTAGCCCGGGGAAATGCCAGAACATAATCGGGCTTGTAGTCAACCTTCTTATCATTCTGATATACAGAATATGTAATGGTTGCGCCATCACTGAACTTTTTCTGGTAGGTTCCTTCAGAAACAGTGGTTTTGCTAACGTAAGAAGGCAGCTTGGTAATATCCAAAACCAATTGCTCCGGGTCTGTTATCTCCGGTGGTGGAGTTGGTTCGGGAGTGGGTGTCGGGTCAGGAATATTAGTTTCTATGGGTTCATTGCCCGACGAGGTGGGTGAAATGTTCCCGGAAGGCGTAGGCGAATTAGCTACCAAGCCATTGCCCAGACCTCTTTGGAACACTAAAAGAGCCAGTAAAATCACTAGGGTAACAGCTAATAGCACTACTATCGTTATTAATCTGTTTGGATTTTTATTTTTTTGTTGACTCATATTTATTCCTCCATTATGGTAACGTTTCGTTATTTTATTCTTATCCCAAATATTTTCTTTGCATATGATCCTACAACAATCATGTCATCATATACTGCCGGGGAAGATTCTATATTGGCGCCAAGGCCCACAGTATGCAAATCCTCGCCTGTTTTAGGATCGAAAAGATGTAGTAATCCGTTAAAATCCGTGAATAGCCCGTAGGTTTTTCCCTCAGAACTTTTAACTGAAACAGGTGAGCACCAGCTATAAGCATTTAACTGCCTTTTCCATACTTCCTTGCCTGTTTCTTTGTCCAAGGCTACCATAATGCCGTCCTGACTTGAACCTGTAAAGCATATTGTGAAAATAATTATATCACCAATATCATCTTTTCCCAATAGCGGTGTGCCTAAAGCTCCTCCATTTATATAGTAGTTGTAAACACAAGAGTAATCCTTCTGCCATATAAGCTCTCCGGTTAGCGCGTTAAATTTGCGTATATTTGCATTTTCCGGCTTCTTGCTTAGTTGGCTTCTCTTATCCACTTGATTTGCAGTATATACAAAAACCCCTTTATCGGTCTCTTCAATTACAGGAGATGAATCGGTGTCATCCCCCACATCATAAGTCCATACAGGCTTTAAGGTATTGAGATCAAGGCATTGAAAAATTCCACCGTTATCACAAAAATACATATAATTCTTGTAATAAGCCGGAGAGTTTTCTATACCCAATTCTATATTCGTAGAATCTTTATAGCGATACTTAGTTAATTGCGGAGCTATGGAAATAGTCTTTGCCTTCAAATCAAAGTTAGTATTAAGCTTAACCCTATAAACCAGACCATTTTCAGCCGCTTCTATAAACGTGTCCGTCTTCTTATCAATAATTGCTGAGGAGTCAAAGGCTCCCCATTTTCTGAATGCCACAGGGTCACGTCCAAAAATATCATATATGGGCGTTTGATCAATAAGGTTAAACATTTTATATTTAAACTCGGCAATATTATCACCGTTTTCATTAAGGCCAATCCCGGCAAATAAAAGCGGGTAACCTCTCGGGTCTACCATACCTGTTCCCTTCATGGGGAATCCAACATTAATTTTGTCTCTTGTAGGTTTGCCTGTTTCAATATCCAAAAAATAAATGTTCCCGTCTAGTGTTGGATATATAACCTCTACAAGATCTTTAGCTTTCATCTCATCATTGATATTCATTATGTTTCGGACTTCTTCAGACCAGTTCACCAAAAGAGGCTGCCCCGTCCAGCCTGTTCCCGGCCATCTGCTGTTTTCAGCTTTAATTTCACCTATGTCATAGGACCATACAATTTCCAACTTCTTTTCTGTAACGGTACGGGTACCATAGGATGCCGAGTCTCGATAATTGTTTCCTCTGAATGTGGTTACACCCTTTAAATCAGAGTACTCCTTTGAATCTCCAAATATTATTTCATCTTTAGGAACATAGTCAACAGGTTGTCCTTTTTCAAATACCCAATAATCCATGGTTGTTCCGTCTTTTTTTGTAAAGGTCTTTTTTAGGTTGCCAAACGCAAACGCACCTGTAAAAACAGCTGGGTCCTCCCAAGACGTATTCAGAACAGCGCGATCTGTACTTTCTTCAGGCATTGGCTCCGGTGTGGGCATTGGTGTTGGCTGTATTACAGGCTC
>JAAYNX010000156.1 GCA_012520615.1 Clostridiaceae bacterium
ACTCCTGGCAATTATAAACAGATTCGCTGCTCCAGTCTATCAGCAACGATTCTTCGGTTAAATTTATCTCTGCATAAAAATCATTTATGCCTTTTGGCTCCCTATTATTATCATAAGAAAAACTTTCCTCGGCTAACATCGTATCAAAGACTTCAATTCCTCCGGAATTGAGATACACTTCAAGCATCAGACGATAATTATCATAACTTGAAAGCGACGAAAGATCTACTCTGGCTGATGTGGTTTTATTTGTAGTTCCCGAGCCCCGCATTAGCTCCTTTTGGCCGGTAACGGTTGAATCTTCGTCAGTTATGGCAGCCGAAACAATATATTCAAATTCCAAATTGTCAATATACGAAACATCAAAGCTTATATTCGCCGTATCGTTTTTTATTGGTTCAATTATGAAGCTCTCAATTTCAACTGCTTCGGCATACGGGGCATAAGTTACGTCAATGGTCGGGTTTGAAAGCTTGTCATATTCAATTGTCCAATCCCCAGGCATTGCTTTAGGAATTAAGTAGTAAATAACTCCATCTGTGTATTCCACAGACATTTTATTACCGGGCGCTCCATCATAAAACTTCTCACCGTTTGGAGCAATAAAGCTGATAGTAGGAACCTCGGTACTATATGAAACAGTAATTGCCATATTTTTTGTTTCGCTTATTGTGAATAGTATATCGCTCTTAAGCTCGGCTAATACCGTAAATGAACTTACAAAAACGAGTGCTGACACTATAAGAAAAAACAGCAAACACTTTCTGATGTATTTAAACAAACGCATAATAATATCCTCCCGATTATACCTTCCTCTTGGCTTAATAAGGGCTATACCCACCGTTTAACGTTCTTAGGCCGTATTACACTCCCACTGAAAAATAATTATAATGTTTTAGTGCCGTAATCCATGCCGCTTCCCTTAGTCCATACTATGTAAATCTCTTTTGATTTTTTTGAGCTTTGCATTCCTCGTGCTTTAACTATAAACGAAGTCTCGCCGCTGTGATTCTTATATACACCAATTAATGTATCTCCCTCAGTATAAAAGCTCTTCTTAAATACCCACCATCTAATATCCAAATCACATTTACCTGTTACTGTGGCTCCAATCAGTTTATCTGTCACCGAAAGGTCGGTTCTTCCGGACAAATCAATATCACAATTGTCGGATTTCCACATGATGCCAAGCTTTACGTTGG
This sequence comes from Clostridiaceae bacterium, assembly GCA_012520615.1. Taxonomy (GTDB): domain Bacteria; phylum Bacillota; class Clostridia; order DSM-8532; family DSM-8532; genus DTU059. The sequence goes on from JAAYNX010000156.1 coordinate 1,203, forward strand.
AATGAAGCCCTTTTACTTCTTCATTGTCCATATTAAGCAAAAGGTTTGTATATTTAAAATTACCGGCTTCTATCAATATTTTTGCCAGAGTTATTTTGTTGAACAATTTAGCATCTGTTGATACACTTATGTATTTCTTGCCAGGGCTGAAGGCAAGCTTTGCATCATCTAGTTTAAGAACGCTTACGTCACCTATCCATTTCTCCAATTTCGGTAATACCGAACTAACTTTGGCGGCGCTTACGTCCATACTTCCTTCAAACTGCCAAGATGAAAATTTGGTATCTATTCCTGTAAGGCCGAGCATAAAATCGCTGAAGGTAACTGGCACTCCGCTTATTGTAGTATTAAGGTCTATATCTGCATACAATCTGACATCTTTAGGAACAAGGCTTCCATCCCATTTAATAGAGAATCCTATTCCCTCTGCGTCTATGAATAGTACTTTGGTAGTGTATTTAATGTAATATTCGTTTTTTATAGTATTAATTTTTATATCAAAGCTGTTCGGAGAAAAATACATGGGCATTGCACCGAAATTAACTTGTGAATAGGTTTTGGTATCACTCTTAGATTTATATTCCAAATTAATCCCGATATTTTTTGAGGTTAGCAGACATTGGAACTTTATATCAAAAGAAAAAGGCTTTTTTGTTTTATCGGACTTTAATAATTTATCCTGGAACGGAAATGCGGTATTGAATTTATTAACATCCAATACAATGCGGTCCGGATACAACATAAAGCCCGGTGCGTTAAACTTAAAGGCATTTGTGAAATAAACCATCGGTATTACAACGGCATCAACCCTGTAATCATCACTAGTCGGTTTATTGGAGGGATCATTATACAAATTTAGCTTACCCAAAGGAGGCAGGTCAACAACTCTGTTCTTCATGGCCAAATATGATGCCAGCCCTTCACTTGTGCCCGGGAAATACTTGATATAACCGCCACTGCCGTCAGTCATCTCTATTCTGTCCGATTCTAAATCGCCGGTGAGAACTATTTCGTCATTGAAGCGCAACCAGCCGTTTAGAGTGACATAGCCTGATAATGTTGTTACATTTCTATCCTCTACCTTGGTATACGATGTAAATACATAAGGACCAAACTTCGTGGTTTTTTCACTTCCCTGTGTGGC
>JAAYNX010000200.1 GCA_012520615.1 Clostridiaceae bacterium
GCAAACATATAGTATGGGACTTGCGACCGGATATAAATATTTTGAGCGGTGTCAACGGGACGGGCAAAAGTACCATCCTTAACAAGACTGTGGCACGTCTGGAATACCTTGCGGGTGAATCTCAGGAAGAGTACCCTGAGGTATTGATTAACTATTTCCCGGAAGGGCGAAACAGAGTTCGATATGACGTAATTCGTACTACTGACCGTCCGTTGATTCATAATGTGTTGGAAAAGATACTGGACAAAAAAGTGGTTTCCGAGCTTGACTGGCAACTTTACAAACTTCAGCGCCGTTATTTGGACTATCAGGTCAATATAGGCAATCGCACAATAGCTCTGCTTACATCGGGGAAACCCGAAAACATTATTGAAGCCCAAAAGGTCTCAAATCCCAAAATCCTGTTCATGGACATAGTTGATGAACTGTTTGCCGATACTGGCAAGAAGATTGTCCGCACAAGCAATGAAATAGCTTTTGACCAATATGGTGACAGACTCCTTCCATACAATCTCTCGTCTGGCGAAAAACAGCTTCTGGTTATTCTGCTTACCCTTCTTGTTCAGGACAATAAGCCATATGTACTGTTTATGGACGAGCCGGAGGTATCACTCCATATTGAGTGGCAGCAGCAGTTGGTTTCCAGAGCGAGGGAATTGAATCCCAATGCTCAAATAATAATTGCAACCCATTCACCGGCACTGATAATGGACGGTTGGTTGGATGCCGTAATAGATGTCGATGATATTTCTATAAATAAATAGCATTGAAAACTGTTGCAGATGAAGAGACTCCTTGACAACGTAACATCACAATATGTTGAGGCTGCCAACAGACTTCTTCCGAAACGGAATCGCAGGAGGATTGTGGCATTTGTGGAGAGCTACGACGATGTAGCTTTCTGGCGGTTGTTGCTCGATGAGTTTGAGAATGGCTCTCGGTATTTCCAGATAATGTTACCTTGTAAGTGCGGACTGACCAAAGGAAAGAAATCGGCTCTGCGTTCATGTATGGAACATATTGGCTTGGGCAAATATATGATTGCCTGTGTTGACAGCGATTATGATTGGCTGCTGCAGGGAGCAACCGGCACATCGGCCGAGATTATAAATAACCCTTACGTGATACAGACCTATACCTACGCCATTGAAAATTACCGGTGCTATTCGGTCAGTTTGCACAATATATGTGTTCAGTGTACGCTTAATGACCGCAGGATTATAGATTTTCAGGCATTTATGGAGCTATATTCGGTGGCAGTATATCCGCTCTTTGTCTGGAATGTTTGGTTTTATCGCAAACGGCGTCACAGTGAGTTCAGTATGCAGGATATGAGCATCGACATACGTATCAAGTCGGTTGATCTTAGAAATCCCCAGAACGTTATAATATCGGTATCAAATAGAGTAAATCGCAAAATCAAGTATCTGAAGACCAACTATCCTGAAGCCATTCCTGAAATTGAGGCTCTGAGCGAAGAGCTTAAGCAGATGGGTGTGAAAGAGAGTGAGACATATCTCTACCTGCAGGGGCACAGCCTGGTCGAGAATGTCATTTTAAGATTGCTTACTCCGGTATGTACTAAGCTTCGACAGGAACGGGAGACCGATATTAGGCGTCTTGCTAAACATGACCAGCAGTACCGTAACGAGATAAGTGCTTATCAGCATAGTCAGATGGATATAGCCGAAGCTCTGCGTAAAAACACCAATTACCGCGATTGCGAACTCTACGACCGTATGCGTGAAGACTTGAACTCTTTCTTATCTATGCTTCCAGAACGAGGGATTGAACAGGAGCAGGAC
>JAAYNX010000101.1 GCA_012520615.1 Clostridiaceae bacterium
CCCCGAGTGAAGAATCAAAGCTGAACGTCCTTGAGCTGCTGTCTTCCCTGAATCTGTGGCCGAGTCCTCCCACGATCACAAAAGGAAACTCCAGTCCTTTGCTCTTATGAATACTCATAATCCTGACTACATTATCATTTTCGCTAATAATTTTCGCGCTTCCCATATCTCCTTTACTGCTCTTGAGTTTGTCAATGAAGTTTATAAAGTTAAACAATCCCTTATAGCTTGTCTCTTCAAATTGTTTCGCTCTTTCGAAGAGAATTCTTAAGTTTGCTTGCCTTTGCTCCCCTCCCGGCATGGCTCCTACCATATTATAATAGCCGGTATCATTGTAAATTCTCCATATAAGTTGCTCAGTAGGCAAGTATAAAGCCACCTGTCTCCAATCAGCAAGGCTCTCAAGGAATAATTTCGTTTTGGTGCTGATATTGTCGTTCTCTTTTTCTGAAAGTTTGATTAAACCTTCATACAACGGGCCTTTGCGATTAGCAAGTCTAATATCGGCTAAGTCATTGGTGGTAAAAGAAAATATCGGCGATCTTAGCACTGATAAAAGCGGAATATCCTGATATGGATTATCGATTATCTGCAAGAGAGACAGGATAACCTGTACTTCAGTGGTTTTGAAAAATCCGCTCCCCGTATCGGCAAATACGGGAATACCCGCCATAGTCAATTCGTCCACAAATACATCTGACCAGTTCTTAGTTGTTCTAAGCAATATCACTATGTCCCGGTATTTAATCTCTCGATATTTTTTAGTTCCTTTATCAAATACAAAGAAGTTTTTACCCTCTCCATCGGCTTTCACAAGCTCTTGTATTCTTTTGGCCACCATTCTGGCCTCACATTGCATATTATCAAGTATTTCCTCGTCAATTTTATCATTATTTAATTCACTATTGTCTTCTGACATAATTTCTTCTGATTCATCATCTGTGGCGTCAGTCTGAAAAATATGGAGTTCGGTACTTTCTTCGAAAAATGTTTTTTCACCGTCATCTTCCGGAAATACTGCGCCGGGATTTAAGGCTTCGTTTTCGGTGTAATCCAGTTCACCTGCGTTTACAGACATAATCTGGCTAAAAATAAAGTTTACTGCATCCACAACATTCTTGCGGCTTCTGAAGTTCTTGTATAAAAGAATCTTTCTAAACGCGCTATCCCTTTGGGTTGAATATGTATTATATTTTTCCATGAAAAGCTCAGGTCTGGCTTGTCTGAATCTGTATATACTCTGTTTTACATCGCCCACCATAAAAACATTAGGCTTATTAACATCAGCCTTTGATATCATATTTATTATGATTTCCTGAACCAGGTTGCTATCCTGATATTCATCAACCATTATTTCATCAAAACGCTCCCTATACTTTAAGGCTGTTTCCGATGGAATTAGCTTTCTGTCCTGATTCCTTACCGAAAGTATTTCAAGGCAATAGTGCTCTAAATCGTTAAAATCCAATACTGATTTACGGTTCTTTTTTTCTGTGTATTTTATAGACATCTCCATTGCCAAATCGGCGAGACATTTCATTGTAGTATAAAGAGTGTTGAAATCTTCCAAAAGTTCTGATGAGCTAGCATTTACAGTTTGCTCTTTGAGCTTTTTAACTCGTTTTTTAACATCCTCACGGATGGTTTTAACTATTTCTTGTTTAGATTTATCAGCATCTTTATCAGCTCTAGGAAGAGTCGAAAAAGCAAATGTACTAAGGCCTGAATATAGATTATCCCAAATCTTCTGCGACTGTGATTTTTCGCTGTTCTCTATGAGCATAATAAGATTATTAATATTTGATAAATCCTCCTGATATACAGGAAGATATTTTTCTATTCCCTGCCCTGTTGTTATTATTTCCATTGCACGGGAGAGCATTTCTTTCATACCCTCTAACTCGATTTTAATCGAAGTCAGTAATACCTTTCCCCATATAGTACATGCGAAATCAGTGCCTTCGGGTATTCTTAATGCTTCAATCATTTCCTCCAGCCACTCTTTTGGCCACGGGCTGCTCTGAATAAATGCATAAAGATTTTGCACAATGTCCATAAGCTGCTGGTCATCACGATTTCCACCGTAACTTTCTAAAAGTTCATAGAAATCATGATTATTTTCTTTTTCATATTGTTCTTCAAAAACATCGTTTAAAGCTTCAAGCTTCATTAATGTGCTTTCTGTCTCATCGGCTATCCTGAAATCCGGATCTATATTTATTTCCTGAAAATTGGTACGAATAACTGTTGTGCAAAAAGAATGAATTGTTGTTATACTGGCATTCCCCAGTAGAGTCATCTGCCTTTGAATTTGCTTTGAACCCGGATTCTTCTCTAAATATTTAGATATGGCGTCTGCAATTCTTTCCCGCATCTCGGCTGCGGCAGCATTGGTAAAGGTCACTATCAAAAGCTTATCTATATCTAGCGGATTTTTTTCATCGGTGATTCTCTTTATTATACGCTCAACCAAAACGGCTGTTTTTCCTGCACCAGCGGCAGCCGCAACTAGGAGATTGCAATCCCTTGCAGTGATGGCATCCCATTGTTCATTTGTCCATCTGGTTTCACTCATATTGCTTCTCCTTTATATTTTCCCATACCTCGTCATTATCTTTTTTATATAACATCCTGAAAGAGTTTTCCTTCCTTGTGGTGTCAAACTGGCATATCGGAAGAAAGCTGCAATAGATACAAGAATTCGTATCCTTTTTCTTGTAGGGCTTAATTTCTGCATTGCCTTTCATAATCTCGGTGCCTATATCCTTTAATAGGTTTTTAACATATTTTCGTATGGCTTTGAATTGCTCCAATGATGCCCCTGACGTGTTTTTACCCAGCACATCACCTTTGTTAACCGTGGCGGGAATGAGCATGGAAGAGCCTTCTATGGTATTATCCATTTCCTTTATAAGCTTAACATCGGCTAATACCAAGCCCTTCATTTTTAACTTTCTCATTATGGCTTTCTCTATTTCTTCTTCGGTAAGGTCTTTACTGTTACCGATAATAGGATCGTCAACCTTAAAATATAGCATTCCTCCAGGGAAAACAGGGCTATCGCACTTTTTCTCTTCGCTATCCCAGATTGCATCCATATATGTAATAAGCTGAATCTGTAAACCATAAAAAACATCTGAAAGATTAAAGTCCTTGGTTCCCGATTTATAATCGATAATACTTAAGTATTTCCCTTCCTGTGTTTCAAAGGCATCTACTCTATCAATTCTTCCGGTCAATTGAATTTTATCACCGGAGTCCAGCTCGATTACAATAGGCGGGTATTTTTCTCTTTCACCAAACCCTACTTCATAATCTATTGGGTTGAAGCTACTTCTTCGTATATGCTCGGCAATTAGCAATACCGCTCTTGTCACTACTCTTTTAAGCCTTATGGTTAAAGAAGTATATCGTTTTGATGCGGCTATGCCTTTCCCTTGCATTTTTTCTAACATATCGTCAATAATTTCGGAAATCCTTTCCTTACACCAGGTACCATCAAAGTTTCTCCACGTTTTATCTCCTTTTGTTACCAGTTTGGAGAATTTCTCAATTACTGCGTGCATGAATGTCCCGATATCCGGAGGACTAAGCCGATATATTTTCCTTTCCTTAGCCCCCAACCCATACTGAACAAAAAACGCAAAGGGGCATGAGGTGTATTTTTCAAGCCGTGAAACACTTGAATAAATAGGGTCGCCATATAAGGCTTGTATTTTTTCTTTACTGATTTTCTCGGAAAGATTTTTGTATTTAAAAGCTTCTTTTATTAGTTCTATGTTGTCTTTCCAGTTTTCATCGGCAGCAAACCATAAATAGGCATCCTTCCAAACCGTGTTGATATCCTTTCCATCAGCCTTTTGCCTTAATGCAGTTATAAGCTTTTTAAAGACAGGCTTTTGTTTTGATATTAGTTCAATATCAAATTCTTTCGATGACAAAGGAATTAAATTGCTGTCTTGGGTGATTTGGGGAAAAAGCTTTTGAAGGCGGGAAACAATTATTGACGGTCGCATTGTTTTCCCCTCGCTATCCCCTATGGGCCAGCTTATTTTTAAATACTTGCCTGCAACAGTGAGGGTTCGGTAAACAAGATACTGCTCATCAAAGACTTGTACTCTGGTGTCGCTGGCCAGTTCAATGCCCATATGATGCAATAACGAGCGATCCTGATCCGATAAAATTCCTTCTGACGGTGCCGATAAAGGAAAAACTCCATCATTAACCCCTAAAAGGAACATAGCCTTTATTTCATGGCTTCTGGATCTTTCCACACTTCCAACCAGCACTTGATCAAGGGCAGCAGGAATGGTTCCAATTTTGTATTCTGCTAACCCGATTTTTAAAATTTTGCTGAACCGTTCAATATTCAAGGTTTCATCTTTCATAACCTCTACTGTCTGATCCAGAACGTCCATAACTATATTCCATACTTGTGAATACTCATTTGCAAGGTTTAGCTCACCTAGCTCCCTGAATTTTTCTATGCTTTTTTCCATAGTCTCAGGAATTGCTAGATTGCACATAAATTCAAAGATTCCAGCGCATAATTCTACAACGGTTTTTCTGCCTTTTGTCTTATTTCTAAATTCAAGTAACGGCTTTACTATTGTGTTTCGTATCTCATTAATTTCTTCTTGTTCCTTTTGTTTATCATCATTCTGTCTGTCGCCCGGTATAAGGTCAGCACTCATATCCCAGGGTTTTTCCCTTGTCCAGTAGCTTCCGCGGATACCACATGCCAGAACATAGTTTTCCAAAAGGTCGATACTGGTTTGATCTATGCCTGTCAATCCTGTTTTCAAATAGCGAAATACCGCTTCATATGACCAATTTTCAATAAAAATATCCAGCATGGACAATATAAGACGCACTAAAGGATGATTGTTTATATCTACCTTTCTGTCAATAAAATATGGAATCTCATAGTCGGAAAATATAATCTCAACAAGCTTTTCATAGGCCGGAAGATTTCTTGTTACAACTGCAATATCACGAAAACGCATATTATGGTCCCGGCACAGTCGGATAATATCAGCAGCTGTTGCTTCAATTTCGGAGAAAATATTCATAGCCGCAAAAAGAGATATGTCTTCGGTCTTTTTTTCAAAGGGCTCATAGGGATATGCATAATAGTATTTTTCCAGATGCGCTAATTCTTCGCTTTCCCTGAACCTAACCGGTGGCTCTCCAAAAAAGACAGGTTTCTCAATTGGTATATTGTTTTCTTTTGCTAAATTAACAAGCTTTCTATATACATTTTTGACAGGAGAAAATACATCGACATTACTATTTTCTATGCTACTTTCAAGAGTATCTGTACATAGGCTTATAGTAACTCTCTCAGTTTTTTTCAAAAGCTCAGAAATCATTTTATATTCTTGTGGCGTGAAGCTAATAAACTCGTCAATCCATATTTCAGCTCCATCATATAAGGATGATGCTTCAATCTTTTTAGCCGCAATTGTAAGGTCATCGTCAGAATCCCTGTATTTTTGAGAAAGATTATTTTCAAACTCACTGTAGATAAGGTTTATCTCAATCAGTTTTTCTCTCAAGGGATTATCTTCGGCAAGCGCTTCATATGCGGCTTTAAGATTTTCTGGAGTAACGCTGTATCTTTTAAACTCGGTAATAATTGTAGAAATTGTATTGACAAAGCCTTCCCTTTCACAAGTACCTGAGAAAACCTTAAATTTGTCACTCATTTTATCAAGAATCTGATAAATAATCATGGATTTTCCGGCAGGATGAATATGGGGAAATGTAATTCCCCCTGTTTCGTTGAAAATTCTATATGCCATCCTTTGGAAACTTAGAACCTCTGTTTTTAGGATGCCTCCGGTCGGCGTTGCCGAAACAAGATTCTTCTCAGCTTGAAAGGAAAACTGTTCCGGCACCAAATAAACTAATGTCTTAGCTGACTTTTCTTCTATCCTTGATTTAATTTCGTCTAGAATGAAATGGGTCTTACCACTTCCTGCACGACCATATAATATCCGCAAGCTCATAAGCTTCTCCAATGTTTAAGATTAAATAACCTGATATTACATAGATTATACCATAGATCATTCAACTTTAACGGCTGTTAGCTGGCATATAAATCAGAGAACAATATCACTTTGCTCCCTGATTTTCAGATTATCGAAATACTTATTTTCCATTGGAATCCAAAGATCAAGAAATTTTATAAATAATTCTGGCCCTGATCTTTGTAGAATTCTTTTATGTTGCTCATTTTCATCAAGTTTTAAAAAAATTTTGAAGTCATAAATATCAATAAGAGTAGGGTGCATGCTGTAAACACCTTCTACGATATTAAGCCTATCTGCTTTCACACTAACGGTTTTATCAAAAGCTAAAGTCTGGCAGTTGTATTTCCGGTATTCAAAATCGCCGCCTTTTAAGAGCTTATCCGCAACCTCTTGTCTGAATCTTACGTAATCCACATTTCCGCCTGCTTCATTTAGTCTTTCCTCTGTTTTTAGCGCAGGCGGAAGGAAAAAATCATCCATATGGAAAACGTTGCATTTGTATATATCTCTGATTTGTTCAGCTAGTGTGCTCTTTCCGGCTCCGCTGTTTCCGTCAATGGCAATGATAATAGGTTCTTTTTCTTTAAGTAGTTTTTCGATTCTAACAAGTATCTGTTTTAGATGCCCTTTGCTCAGCATTTACATTAACCCTGCTCTCTGTATTTTTGTATCTTAGGTAAGCGGCGAGCCTGCAAAGATTTAAAAAGACTGTAGGTATTACTTATTCTTTACAACTTTAATCAGCCTGAAAATATCTTCGAAAGTAGCCTGGAAATCCTTTTTGCTTCTTACCTTCGCTTGTGAAAAAGGTATTGCCAATCTATTAATGCTAAAAATTGCCGAAACTCCCATGTCATAAGCTTCGTATCCGTCATCGGAAACATCGCCGACAACAGCTATAACCGGCACATTCTTACTTTTCGCTCTTTGGGCAATACCAATAACAACCTTGCCTCTTAAGCTCTGGCTATCTAATTTGCCTTCGCCAGTAAATACTAAATCCGCACCATCTATCAATTCGTCAAAACCAACCGTATCTAAAACAGCTTGTATTCCGGGTTTTAGCGTAGCTCCCAAAAAGGCTACCGCTCCTGCCCCAAAAGCTCCTGCTGCTCCAGCTCCGGGAAAACTCGTCATTGTGACTCCAAGTTCCTCTTGAATTTTATTATCCAGATACACAAGCTGTTCATCTAATTCTGCTACCATCTTTTCATCGGCACCTTTCTGAGGTCCGAAGATGTAAGCTGCGCCTTTAGGGCCGTGCATAGGATTATCAATATCACACATTGCGGTTAACTTACAACCTTCCAACAAATTCATAGCCGCACTTGTATCAATTGTCGCTATCCTGCTCATAGTGTTTCCTGTGGGAACAAATTCTTTCCCGTTTTCGTCTTTGAATACGACTCCCATAGCAGCCGCGCATCCACAGCCGCCGTCATTAGTGCCGCTTCCACCAAGACCTAACAAGATTTCTTTTGCGCCGTTTTCTACAGCATGCCGTATTTGCTCACCTACACCATATGTGGTGGTAATTGCCGGGTTTGCTCTCCCTTCAGCCATGGGAAGCCCTGCGGCCGATGCCATTTCGATGATTGCTGTGTCTCCTATTTTGGCGTAATATGTTTTTATCGGCTCCATGAAAAGGTTATTAACCTCAATTTCAACTTTTTCTCCGCCTAGAGCACGCAGAAAGCAATCTACGGTTCCTTCGCCGCCGTCGGCTACGGGTATGGATTTTACCTCGCAATCCGGATAGAACTTTGCTATTGTCTGTTGAGCAATATCACAAATTTCGATAGCACTCATTGAACCTTTGAAAGAATCGGGCGCAATAATACACTTTTTCATGATAATCTCCTTTATTATGTAATTTCAATAGTAGTCCTTATAAACTGTTGCCTATCAGTAGTTGTTCATTTTATACTTCATTAAATACGGCATAAGTAACCGTACACAATAATACGGCTTAATTATTTATATAATTATATCATGTCAATAGTCTGTTTTAAAGCAATATGACATATTTCGAATTATTGTATGCTTCACGGCACACTGTGCGGTAACTATTTTCGCAGTTATTAATATTTGTTTATGCAATCGTAATTAAGCGGTGTAACTACAGCGATTTTGCTATATATTATCATCCTTTAAAGCATCTATGGGGTTATCTTTCTTTATCTTTTTCATGGCATAAATCATTGTGGCAAACACCACTGTAAACACGCTGCCCACCGCTATTACCAGGCTGTACCAAGGAATAAAAAACTTAATTTCTAATCCATGCATTACACTTTTGTAAATGAGATAGGTAACGCCTATTGAAACAGGAAGGCCGTAAATTAATGCTTTTATGCCATAGAAAAGACATTCGTAATTCATCATTCTGTTAAACATTTTTTGTGTCATCCCTATGGATTTAAGCATTGCAAACTCTCTGCGCCTAAGTCCAATATTGGTTGAAATAGTGTTAAATACATTGGCAGCAGCTATAAGGGATATTAATACAATAAAACCATAGGAGAATACATTAATAACTGTTATGAACGCTTTGTCTGTTTCGGTCATTTCAGCATAATCAAAGAGACCTACAGTTGAAATGTTCTTTTTGTCAAGTACCTCATACATTTTTTCATAAACCTCTTTATGATTATCTGCATTAAAATACAAGCTCACGAAGAATTCAGTGTATTCCACTTCAAGTATTGTTTTTAATGCACTGTATGGATAAACTAACGTTGTGCTACCTCTATTACTGGTATATCCTCCCATAGGTGATTCCGTTAAAAATGCTCCCACCTTTATTTCTATTTTCTTTTCGGCCTCCGCTTTGGGAAGGGTAATAATATCTCCTTTGCTATTCATAAATTCGTAGTATTCTTCATGATTTTCATCTTCTTTTAATTCTGTCATATAATATCCGTCTATACTATCAATAAACATTGCCTTGATTGTTTTATTGCTTCTATCAAACTGATTTAAAGTATAATACCGCTCCTCGTTTCCATCAAAGTATTTTGCATAATCAACAACTATAGCTAAGGGATATTCAGAATTTAATAAGACATCCTTATCTAGAGAGTTTTTCTCTAAATATGCTTCATACGCCTCATCATTCATAAAAAAGTAATTAATATTGAAATACTCATAGTCTTTTTCGGTCAAATCAAATCCGATGTTTTTATAAATACTGTCTTTGTATTCCTGACTAAGATTAACAACAGCAATTTCAGAGTAATACGGATTATGCATGATGGAATAGCTGCTATCGGTTACTCCATCTACACTTTTAAGCTCATTATATACTTCCTCAATTGAAACCTTTTCCCATAGGTCAGGCGAAAAGGTATATCTGATATCATAGTTGCCCCTATCAACTACAGTTGTCACACCCTTGGTAAGGTATGCTGAAAAGCTTGATGCAGAGATAAATAGGACTATGCTTAAAAACAGGGATACTACTGTAGCTCTATACTTCTTTTTGCTCCTTCTGAAATTCTTTTGAGCAATCATTCCTTCAACCCCAAACAGCCTATATACAAACTTAGGAGTCTTAAGCTTTTTGGCTTTTATTCTTATATCTTGGGACAATCTGATGGAATCAATAGCAGAAACCTTAAAGGCGCGCCTTGCTGGTATATATGCTGAAATCAGTACAGTAGCAAGGCCCAGTGTAGCCGCTATAATTACTGCATTCCAGGATACATACAGGCTAAGCTCGGTGTGAATACCCTCTCCAAGGAGAGCTTGGAATGTGCCTTGAATTAGTTTAAATGTCACACCTATACCTAGAATACCCGCCAGTATGCCCAATGGAATACCTATTGTGCTTAAGAAAAAGGCTTCAAAGAGCACACTTCTCTTCATCTGGTGTCTTGTGGCACCAATTGAAGATAATAGGCCAAACTGTTTTGTCCTCTCACTGACTGATATTGAAAAAGCATTGTAAATTAGCGAAATTGAGCCAAATACGATTATTCCAATTAATACTGCTGCAAGGTTATAAAGTACCAAATTGTAGGTTCCATCATTTGACTGGCCAGTATAGCGCAGCAAACTGTTATTTATTATATAAAGATTTTCCGGAAAGGTCTTCTTCATAAAAGCATAGATAGTTTTTGCCTTTGGAACCTTCAGATAGGCATCATAACTATAGCGATCCGTTTCTTCCGCCACTGTAAGTGCAGTATATCCCGGAGCTGAATAGTCCTCAAAATCAGCTCTTTCATAGAATCCCACCACTTTATATGTCCGTTCTTCGTTAATAACAAGTTCCTCTTTTCCACCAGTCTCCTCGTGTAAAAAAGAATCTATTTGGATTAGTTTATAGCCTTCAGATACTCTTTCTCCTATTTTCATTAAAATGGTTTCGTCAAGGGAGAACTCAACACCACCGTCATATTTTAAATGGTCCGGCAGAATTATCTCAGAAGAATTCTCGGGTAACCTTCCCTCTAATATATCCACTGGCATTTTTTGCGCAAAAATTGTATCCATACCTCCAATAAAGATGTAGGGTTTATACTCATTTATTGAATCCTCTAGTAAGGCATACCCTATATTTTGAAGGCTAGTTATCTGGCTAACATCAGAATTATTTTTTACTTCATTAAGCTTTTGGGAAGAAATATTGAAGGCTGCTCCATACCAATCTCCCCCCCGCTCAATCTCCATAGTTACTATGAAATTTTCCAGGCTGGACATTCCTGTTGTTACAGCTGTAATCATTGCCACAGAAAGAATTATACCAATTATGGTGACTAGTGTCCTGACCTTGTTCTTACCCAAAGTTTTCAAAGTTACCTTGTTAACAATATTCATTTTTTAATCACCTCATCACGGGTGATTTTACCATCTTCCAGGAACATGATTCTGTCTGCCTGAAGAGCTATATTTTCATCATGTGTAATAATTATCAATGTCTGCCCGTATTTTTGATTAGACAATTTTAAAAGCTCAACAATTTCCTGTGAGTTTTTTGAATCAAGGTTTCCGGTTGGTTCGTCGGCAAGAACCACTGCTGGAGCATTCATCAAAGCCCGGCCTATTGAAACACGCTGTTGCTGGCCGCCAGAAAGTTCATTGGGAAGATGATTTCTTCTTTCCTTTAAATCCAGAATTTTAAGAAGCTCTTCAAGCCTTTCTTCATTAACCTTTCTCCCGTCAAGGAGCACTGGAAGAGTAATGTTTTCTGTCACGTCTAGGACAGGAATTAAATTATAGAATTGATATATGAGCCCTACCTGTCTGCGTCTGAAAATGGCAAGCTGTTCATTGTTCTGAGCATACACATCCTGACCATCCATGTAAACCTTCCCGCTTGTAGGTTTATCAACTCCGCCGATAATGTGAAGCAGGGTGGACTTTCCCGAGCCCGAAGGCCCCATTATTGCTAAAAGCTCACCTTTATTTACTGAAAACGAGACATCATTAAGAGCCTTAACCATATTTTCATTTTTACCATAAGTTTTGGTTAAATTTTCGATCCTGAGTATTTCCATTTCTTTTCCTCCGATTATACGATGGATTTTATAAGGATAATTATACAAATTCAAGGTGACACATGTGTGACTTGAAAATAACAAAATCGTCATAATACGTTATTTGTAAAATCGTATAGTAAACTTAGCTCCGCCTTCCATGAGGTTTTCAGCCTTTATAGTGCCGTTTTGATTTACTACAATCATCCTTGCTAAAGCAAGCCCTATTCCAATGCTCTGATTAGCAGAATTCTTCCCTTTATAAAATCTTTCAAACAGGTGGGGTATATCCTTCTTGTCAATGCCGGGGCCATTATCTGTTATGACAAGCTCGGTGTAAAGTGCATTTTCATTAGCAGTAATATTAATCTCTCCGCCCCTTTGAGTGTGCTCCATACAGTTTTTCAATATGTTTTCAACAGCCTCGGTGGTCCAAGATAAGTCTCCTAAAAAAGATTGATTCTCTAAACATTGAGAGTGGACGACTTGCTCTCTAAGTTCTAATGATATAGCAATAGGTGCAATGGCGAGCCTGATTAGCTCCGCTACCACTATTCTTTCTTTTTTTAGTTTTACAGTTCCGGCATCCAGCATGGAAATCTTCAATAGCGTTGTGATTAACCAGTCTATCCGCCCAAGAAGCATTTTCAACTCATTGAATAGCTTGTTTTTTCTCTCATCAGATAATCCGGGCTTTGACAGAAGTGATACTATAATATTTATGGATGTTAAAGGTGTTCTAATTTGATGTGATATATCCGCTAAAGAATCGGCTAAAAATATCTTTTCTTGCTTTAATCCATGGGCTTGCTCCCTGAAAAGTACGGTAAGCTTTAATATCTCACTCTGTAGAATCGATAATTCTCCCTCGGAATACTCTTCAATATTAATGAACTTCTTTCCGTGAAGTATATTATCAATTTCATTTCCTAATGCTGCTATTTTTTTATACCTCTTATAAGTGATATAAAAGTGCAAGGAAGTAAATAGTATTGACACAAATAGCACCGTAATGCCTACATTCTGATTAATGAAAAATCCTGTGATAGTCAATATAAATATCAAAAAAGTGAATAGTATAAGACTTTTTTTAATCTCCGGATTTCTAAAAAAGCTCATTTAATCACCGACCTTATATCCCAGGCCTCGAACTGTCTTAATAAAAGTCGGGTTTTGCGGATCATCCTCAATTTTATCTCTAAGTCTTTTTACATAAACCGTGAGTGTATTGTCATTTACAAATTCACCAGCAATATCGTAGATTTCCTCAAGGAGCCTGTCTCGTGAAAGGACAACTCCTTTATTGTTTAAAAAGACCAGAAGCAATCTATATTCCAACGCTGAGAGAAATATTTCCCCACCGTTTTTGTATACTGTTCCTTTAGCAGAATCCACTATAATTCCATCCAGTTCAATTATAGTGCTGCCTTTATTGCTACGTCTTAAAACACTTTTTATGCGGGATAAAAGTTCTCTAGGACGAAAGGGCTTGCTAACGTAATCATCAGCTCCCATATCAAGCCCTGTAATTATGCTGAATTCATCTGCTGAAGCGGTTAGAAAAATTACCGGGATCTGAGCGATTTCTCTGGCAGCAGCACAAACAGCATAGCCGTTACCATCTTTTAAGGATATATCCACCAAAATCAAATCGTATTTATTGCTCTTTATTTTACGTATAGCCTGATCTTGACCTTCTGCAGAATCTATATCAAAACCCTCATCCTCAAGATACTCTGTCAGGTTGTTCACAATGCTTTTATCATCTTCAACAAGCAAAATTCTTGCCATATAAGGCCCCTTTCAAAAAACATTTTTATTTCCCTTTATTATAACAAATACCCTACAATACAATATACCAAAGAATTGATAGCATGTGGTATTATAGATTTATAAGGTATACTTTAAATGCTCAGCAAAACAATTTGGAGGAATTATGAAAACAGACACAAAGAATATTTTAATTATAGACGGACAAGGTGGAAAACTTGGCAGGCAGCTTATTGATGCCATTAAATCACGGTTCACAAATATTGAGATAACAGCCGTGGGCACAAATGGTATTGCCACCTCCACAATGCTTAAGGGTGGAGCAGATTATGCCGCTACCGGAGAGAATCCAATAGTTGTCGCCTGCAGAAAGGCTGATATTATTATCGGCCCAATAGGGATTGTTATTGCCGACTCACTTATGGGGGAAATCACCCCTAGAATGGCAACAGCAGTTGGTCAAAGCAGTGCCTTTAGAATACTTGTCCCGGCAAACAAGTGTGACAATATTGTTGCAGGCGTTCCCGATCTTTCCATGTCGGCCTTGATTAGTGACACAATAACCAAGCTCGCGGAGCTTCTTAATTCCTAATATTAGCCCAGTGGCGAAATTGACTCACTAACAGTTGCAAAAAATGTGTAAGCATCTATTAAACAATAAAAATAGGCGGAGTGTTTCTCATTTATTAACAACTCCGCCTAACCTGCCCCAGTATTAAAGAGACAGGATTTAAACCGCATCACCTGTTTTTTAAATCACGAAATGTAAGTCGATATTGGGCTTAGATCCTTTCAAATACTCACTTGTTTCTTTACCATACAATATGCAGGTGGACAATTTTATAATTACAATTTTTTAAGAAGATGTTATTATAATTATAAATGTCATTTGGATGACTTATTGAAACAGAGAAAAGGAGGGATTTCTATGAAAGCAGTAATTACCGTCATAGGGTCCGATAGAATTGGAATAATCGCATCAATCACAGGGGTTTTGGCTAAAGCAAATGTCAATATCCTAGACATATCCCAAACTATTATGCAAAGTATATTTAGCATGATTATGCTCGTTGATATTTCAAATATAAACTGTGAGTTTACAGAGTTAAGTGATATATTGAAGCAAACAGGTGAAGAGCTTGGTGTGGAAATAAGGTTCCAGAGAGAAGATATTTTCACCAGTATGCATCGCATTTAAGGGAGAATAAGATGTTTAACAGAAATGAGATATTTGAAACCATAAACATGATTTCACAAGAAAACCTTGATATACGCACAATTACCATGGGCATATCACTGAGAGATTGTGCTTCGGACAGCAGTAAAATAACAAGACAAAAAATTTATGATAAGATAGTCCGAAACGCGCAGAATCTAGTTAAAACCGGTGAGGATATTGAAAGAGATTTCGGTATCCCAATAATAAATAAAAGAATTTCGGTAACCCCAATTGCATTGGTTGGCGAAAGCAGTGATGAAGATAATTATGCTAAATTTGCCAAGGTTCTCGACGATGCTGCAAAGGCTGTCGGGGTAAACTTTATCGGGGGTTTTTCTGCTCTTGTTCATAAGGGCTATACCAAAGGTGACCAACTTTTGGTGAGAGCTATACCGGAAGCACTTTCTGAGACAGAGAGGGTATGTGCATCAGTTAATCTGGCTACTACCAAGGCAGGCATCAATATGGATGCCGTTAAAGAAATGGGTTTAGTTATTAAGGAATGCGCAGAAAGAACAAAAGACAGAGGTGCCGTTGCCTGCTCCAAGCTTGTGGTATTTTCCAATGTCCCGGAGGACAATCCGTTCATGGCGGGAGCTTTCCATGGAGTTGGTGAACCAGAATGCGTTATTAATGTGGGCGTAAGCGGCCCCGGAGTTGTTGCTCACGCATTAAAAGAGTTACATGGTGCTGATTTTGGTATGGTATCCGAGACTATTAAGAAAACAGCATTTAAAATTACCAGAATGGGTCAGCTGGTGGCACAGGAAGCCTCTAGTCGTCTTAATGTACCCTTTGGTATTGTGGATTTGTCATTAGCCCCAACTCCGGCCGTAGGGGATAGTGTGGCTCATATTCTTGAAGCTATGGGCCTGGAGAAGTGTGGCGCTCACGGAACCACGGCAGCTTTGGCTTTATTGAATGATGCAGTTAAAAAAGGCGGCGTTATGGCAAGTTCCTATGTAGGAGGCCTAAGCGGAGCTTTTATCCCTGTAAGCGAGGATGCGGGAATGATAGAAGCTGCAATGTGTGGTGCCCTGTCCATAGAAAAGTTGGAGGCTATGACCTGTGTATGTTCGGTAGGATTGGATATGATAGCCGTACCCGGAGACACCCCGGCATCAACTATTTCAGCAATTATCGCAGATGAGGCTGCCATCGGAATGGTCAATAGCAAAACCACAGCAGTCAGAATAATACCTGTTCCCGGAATGAAGGAAGGGGATGTTGTTGAATACGGAGGCCTATTCGGCAGAGCGCCAATAATGAAAGTTAATCCTTTTTCCGCTGAGGTGTTTATTAATCGAGGAGGCCGTATACCGGCTCCGCTGCAAAGCCTTAAGAATTAAAGGAGGGATTTGCATGATACCAAGAGTATTTAATGTTGACGATATTGTGGAATTAAAAAAAGGGCATCCTTGCGGAAGCAAGCTTTGGAAAATTCTAAGGACAGGTGCCGATTTCAGAATAGAATGCCAAGGCTGCAAACATTCACTTATGATACCCAGAGCGAAGTTCGAGAAAAGCGTAAAAAAAATTATATCCCCTTAAGAGGGGATATTTTGCTATCTTAGAAGATAGTTTGATTATTATTTACTCAATGGCTATGAAGCTCGCTATATCAGTAAAGTCTTTATTATATTTAAGCCTGCTGATTAAGATATTTATATCGGATAATGTATTCTTTATAAGATTATAATTATAATCAAAATCGTGGGTAATAAGAATTTCTGTCTGGTTAAATGAAATAGGATAGATATCTTCTGTGATATTTGAGAGCATTTTAGGAACCTCGCTTATTTTATACGGGGTTGCATTAATGTCTTTTATTCTAATAACCTCCAAAGCAAAATCGTATTTCTTGCATTCCTCAAGCTGGTGTTCCAATTCATTTATAAAAATCTTTGTAATATCGGGCTTTAATAGGTTCTGCTGTTTTTCAAGGTCTTTAAAGCCCGCAATCAGTGGAGACATATGGTTTGCTATAGTTTCAAAAACCAAAGTATTTTCCTCATCGCTTAATACCCCAGTGCTTAATTTCATGATAACAATAGCACCAATAAATTGTATTTCATATCTTTCCAATGTCATTGGAATAATCAAAACTCCTGAGGTTTCACCTACTGCAGCTGCGTTTTCCGCTCCTATTATGTTAGCGATTTTTTCTGAGGATGGTTCAAATACCGTACTTCCTCTTTTAAGTGGCTCCAATGCCGGATTCATTTGAATAACTGACCCAAGCATCGTTAAATCGGTAGCTTTACTTACATTAAGACTATCGGTATTTTCATCATAAAGAGCTATCATGGCATTTTGGACACCAAACGAAACAGAAAGTGTTTCCAAGGTAAGCTCTATTAGTACCTCGCTGCTTTGAGCCGAATTTATATTTTTAGAAATACGATTCAGCGTTATCATACGGTTAAGTTTTTCTTGCAGAAGTTTTTTCTGGTCATTCACCTTCTCAAGGAGCATAGCATTAGAAAGAGCTATATATGTATAGGATGCGAGGCTGTCCACCAACTCAAAGGCGCTCTTTTTATATGTATTGCCTGTTACTGTTTCACCAAGGGTAACAAACCCCAAAATCTTTTTATTATCACCAAAAATGAATACTACATATTTAGCATGTAAATATGATAAAAGCTCATCCCCATCTGTAAACATCCTGCAAAACAATTCGTAATTGCTATCACCAGACAAATCCAAAATCTGATTCTCTGGAATCAGCTTATCATTGTGACTTACAGATATTTTCTTCATTTCTATAGATGTTTGGTCGAATACATTTCTAAATGCCTTTAATGCGTATTTTTCAGAGGAATTTTCATAAAGTATAAACCCGGTATGGGCACTTTGGGTAAGTTCTGAAAAAACGTCTACTGCTAGCGAATAGAGTTCATTTAGTTCATGCTCTGTGAGCATGGCCTTGGCAGACTGATTAATAGCAAATAAATTAAAAATCTTTTCATCAAGTTCCTGGTTGCTTACTTGCAGCCTTTCGAGACTATTACAGTTCTCTAGAGAATTGTTAAAAAGATGCATTAAGGTTTCACAAACCAGTATGTCGTTTTCGTTAAACTCAGCAGAAATTGTTCTGGACAGCAGGAAGAAGCCATAGAGCTTATTTTCTAGTGCAAGAGGAATCATTACCGTAGCATCAAGAGCATCTAATATTGAACCATCAAAATACTGTTCCAGAGCGGTACGGCCATTTACAACATTTCCTACAAAAAGAACAAAATTCGAAAGTTCTGGAGTCATAACAATATGATTATCTTCCATTTTAATGCCACGTTGCTTTTTCAATTCAAACCAATTATTATTGAAAAGATACAAAGCAGACTTTTCTACAGTAAGTAATTCATTCACAAAGTCAAATGCAGCGTCTGTAATCTGCTCCAGTGTAAGACGGTTTGAAAAAAATCTGATAGCTTCTAAAAGACCATTATACCTGTATAAATCTGTACTATTATCATTACGAACATCCTGTTCAACTTTCTTTAAAATATCATTATAATGCATGTGTATCCTCCGCGTTACATCGTTTTAAGCTCATTATCTTTGACGAAATAAGTTACCATTGGCACAGATTGTAAAATCTCCTCGCACTGGTTCTTTATTTCAACCTTTACCTTCGGATATATACGGGTTTTTGCTATAACGGCTCCCTCTCCCGGTGTCTTAAGATATTCATTTATACTCTTATACCGAAATTCAAGCTCTTTAATTACTTCTTTCAGTTCAGCGTATGTATTCTTTAAATCCTCATAATTGTTTACTTGCTCTTTGGTAAGTTGGCTAATGGAGCCGCTGTAAACCTGAAGATGCTGTTTTATTCGTGTTATTTCCTTTCTGTTTTCATCAAGTTCATTCAAAGTTTTATCAAGCTCAATTTTCAAATTATTGCGGTCAAATCCTCTTACTCTTATTTGTGTGCGGGATTCGGACCTGTTACCTACTTCTGCTGCAGAGACTTGAATATCTACATCAATTTTCCCACCTATAATTCTTCCCTTTGGAGACTCTATAATTAGCTGTTTAGCGCGGACATTTGAATTCATACAATAGAACCCGACATATACGCTGCCTTCACATTCCACTGTAATATCAGACAAAAACTTAACGTAAAGATTCTTTTTGCAGCGGACAACAGCTTTATTCTTGCCTGCGATACCGCCCTTTATATAGATATTACCCTCGAGACTGGATATTTTTTCGGCGGCCCCAACCCCATAGTAGCCAAGAATCTCAAGATCGTTGCTGGCAACCACGCTAAAATTATCCTCTACGGTACCTTTGACAGACATATATCCGTCAAAATCAATATTACCTGTAGAAAAATCAACATCTCCTTTTATTTCAAGATAGTCATAAACTCCTATTGAATCGCCCTTATAATATACTGCACCGTTCTTCTTTGAAGTAAGAATTGTAAGACCATCTTCGTAAGTTTCACGAACAGATAGGCGATCATATAATAACGGAAGATTTCGTCCGGGAATAGCAGGGATTTCTTTGCCCCTAACACTTTTCCCCGGGAATCCCGGTGTTGGTTCCTTGCGCTCACCAAGCCAATCTCCAGCCTGTACATGGTTTATAAGATTTAGCTCGTAGTGATTAACATTATTTGAATCAATTACTTGAGGCTTAAGATTAGAAATTTCATAAAGTTTTATTTCTGCATCGGTTCCGTTAACAGGGGGAAACCCTTCAGCGATTATATATTCAACGCCTGCTTCCAAAGGCCCTGCTAATAGCTTTGAATTAATACCAAAGACAATGCCCGCTTGATTTAGTGCTTCAAAAATTTCTTTTACAAGGTTTATGCGATTATTTGAGACAAGATCTTTATTATTAACATAAAGGGTCATATATGCTTTAAGACCGTCGTCTGTAATTCTTAGGCTAACTCTTTCCCTCTCCTCACCAAAGGGTTCAGGCCCTCTCGGAGCGTGGTGGATAACGTTCCTAAGTGTCATAAAGCTGGTTACCTTTATAGTGGGAAAGTTTTTTAACAAGTCATTAAACATATCCAGTGTAAAACCGCGATTTGTTGACTTAATATAAAATACTTCTTTCTCTTTCAGTATTTCAATGTAGTCGTTCTTATAAAGTAATAAAGCCATCGATCACAAAACACCTCTCTGCTAATAATATATATTTTCCACCGATATTGTAGATTTAACGCAAAACAATAAATATCTTAATATTATTGAATAATAGGATAGCAGGATACAGTAATTATTTACTTGTTGCACAATAGTAAAATAGATAGTTTATAATATAAGTATCGTGCCTTAAAAACAGTTTTAAAATAATTAGATATTAGCATTATATATATCGGAAGGAAACCTAAGATGAATAAGTGGAAAGTAGAAAAAAACAGCATCATTATCAAGAGTTTTAGGCATTTTAACCCTGTACATACCTTTGAATGTGGTCAATGTTTTAGATGGGAGAAAATAAACGATAACCTCTGGTTTGGTGTAGTTAAAGATTTGGCGGTAAATTTAGAATGGAACGGTAAGGATTTAATATTTCACGATACTTGCGAAGATGATTTTTTAAGAGTGTGGTACTCTTACTTTGACTTGGACAGAGATTACGGTGAAATCAAAGAAAAACTGGGGAAAGATGATCCTGTTATGAAAGAGGCCATTAGCTTCGGCCATGGTATCAGACTTTTACGGCAGGATTTTCAGGAGACTCTGATTTCTTTTTTAATTTCTCAGAATAACGGGATACCTCGTATTCGAAAAATTGTAGAAGGCTTGGCGCAGTCATTTGGTGAGCCAATTTCCTTTTCAAAGCCTGATGTTAGAACGTTTCCAACCTGTGAAAAAATTGCGGGGACCAGCTTGGAAGATTTGAGAACTATACGCGCAGGATACAGGGATAAATATATTCTAAAAGCATCACAGCAAATATGCAAAGGGGAAGTAGATATGAATATTCTACAAAACGGCGAGCCTTCCCAAAGCAGAAATGAAATGATAAAGCTCTTTGGTGTAGGAGAAAAGGTCGCTGACTGTACGCTTTTATTCAGCGGAATGCGATATGACATTTTCCCTGTGGACAGATGGGTAAGGAGAGTAATGGCAGAGCTGTATCTTGGTTATGAAGCCAGTAATGAGGAAGTTAACAGCTTTGCCATTAAGAAATTCGGAGACTTAGCCGGATTTGCCCAACA
>JAAYNX010000232.1 GCA_012520615.1 Clostridiaceae bacterium
AACAAAGAAAAGCTGTCATTAAAGAAAGGTCAAAGCTCAACCTTAAAGCTAGATAAAATAACTAAGGGAATAGTATGGTCATCAGATAATCCTAAAGTAGCAACTGTGAGCAAATCAGGGAAAGTAAAAGCAAAGGCAAAAGGAAAAGCAGTCATTAGGGCAACCTTTGGAAATCGAAAATATGAATGCACAGTAACTGTTAAATAATTTATGATATACAAGGTTATGATAGAGTTGCTATCATGATTTGACCAGAGCGAATCATTAGACACAAAAATCAGAAAGGGAAATTTTAATTATGAAAAGATCTATAATTGTATTTGTTTTATTAATTAGCATCCTTTTACCTTTTTCTTTTGTAAAGGCTGAGGAAAAAGAACTTGAATTTAAAACCTCATATGATCATAGCAACAATATACATATAAAAACGAAAGATAGAAGCATAATAATTGATTTTCCTGATGAAAAACGTTATGAGTATAGTACTATCCATCTATTAGATGATGATGGAAATCAATATAATAGAAGATGGTATGAGACATATGAACCTATTGAATATAGCTTAGATAATCTGCAAGAAGGTACTTACTATCTACAAATTTATATACGCTCAGAAAGAGATGGACTGTATTGGAGTTATATATATGGAAAAGGTGGAATAAAGCTAGGGCTTACTTATGATAGTGTTAAAATATTAATGTCTGAGGTATATGAAAGAAATTTAGAAACATATAATTCAAGAAAAAGCGATGAATTAATACTACAATATTATCTTCAACCGAGTTATTGGGTTGAGTCAGACAGTGAAAAAATTATCTCGCTATCAAATAATATAACAAATGGTATAGAAGATGATTATGAAAAAGTAAGAGCAATACATGACTGGGTATGTAATAATATTTATTATGATTTTGATGCCTATTATGGAAAAAGCGACTTAAAGAGTGCTGGGGCTTTGGGTACACTAGAGAATCATAGAAGTGTTTGTCAAGGATATGCTTCTTTGACAGCAGCTCTTTTAAGAGCAAGTGGCTTTCCTACAAAGGTAGTATCTGGCTTTGCATTAGGTTTGAGTGTTGATTCAGGATGGGAAGATAATATTATATCATCAGGTAAGACAAACCATGCATGGAATGAAGTCTATGTATCAGGTAGATGGGTAATATTAGACACTACATGGAATTCTAATAATAAATATTCTAATGGAAAATTCTCAGAGAATACAGGTTTAGAGAACTATAAATATTTTGATATCTCAATTGAGATGTTATCCTCCGACCATCTAATAGTATCAGATGATTCGGAAGCTAATGAATATGCTTCTTCTTATTTTATAGAAAAAGTAAAAGTTACTCCAAGTAAAAAAACTCTATATCTCAACAACTCGAAAAAGAAGACAGTAAATATTAAGTCTTCTATATCAAATAATGCAGAAGAACTAGGGGTTAAGATTACATATAAATCAAATAATTCAAAGATAGCGAGAGTAAGTAAGAAAGGAAAAGTAACAGCATTATCAAAAGGTAAGGCTACAATCAGTACTACTATTCAAATTGGAACAGAGACAAAAACATTTAAGAGCACAATTACAGTAAAGTAACTTCAAAGGAAAAGAGGCAATTCCATGACTGAAGAACTCCTATCCCATTTAAGAAAAATAACCCCAGAGGAAGAGCGTATACTGTCTGGAGAAGATGAAATTGAAAGAGATATATACATGTCATCGGAAGAGGATACCATCGATTCAAAAAAGTTATTAGAAACTGGGAAATTGATACAGGTTCGTACCCATACTAGATTCGTACACTTTCCGGCACATAAGCACAACTATGTTGAGGTGATTTATATGTGCTCCGGCTCCACTTGCCATGTAATAAATGGAGAAGATGTGCAATTGCATCAGGGAGAATTATTATTCCTAAATCAAGCAGTGACTCAGGAAATATACCCAGCTGGGGAAACCGATATTGCCGTTAATTTTATTATTCTTCCAGAGTTTTTTGACTTGGTGCTCAAAATGATGGGAGAGGAGCAAAATCAGCTTAGAGATTTTATTGTGGATTGTCTGCGGAGAGAAAACAGTTCTTCAGGATACTTATACTTTAAGGTGGCGGAAATTCTACCGGTGCAAAATTTAGTTGAAAACCTAATCTGGACGATTGTCAATAAGCAGCCCAATATGAGGAGTATTAATCAGACCACCATGGGGCTTTTGATTCTCCAGTTGATGAACCATATGGATAAGCTGGAAACAGGCGTGAGCAGTGATGAACAGAAGTTGATAATTAAGGTCTTAAGTTATATTGAGGAACACTATCGGGATGGAGAGCTGCAGGAACTGGCGAGCCACTTGCACTATGATTTTTATTGGCTGTCCAAGGAAATAAAGAAGAGGACAGGGAGAACATATACTGAGTTGCTGCAGACTAAACGGTTGAACCAAGCGGCCTATCTTTTAAATACCACGTCCATACCAATTGCAGACGTAGCAATCGCTATAGGATATGACAATATTGCTTACTTTCATCGTATATTTCGAAAGCGCTTTGGAGTGACACCCAGAACTTATAGAGTAAATGGCAAATAAGGACACTTTTTTAAACAAAAGGTGTTCTTTTTTATTCCATATAAAATAGGTAAGATAAGATTGTAGACTATAGAGTGGGAAAAAGACAATCCAAATCATTCTTTACCAGATGACATTGAGAAATTAGTTAATATGGGTAAACTGCCTAATCTTTTTAAATTTCTTTCATGGAATATGCCATTGTTTTTAGTGT
>JAAYNX010000144.1 GCA_012520615.1 Clostridiaceae bacterium
CGGTTATGAGCCGGTGGCTCTGACCAACTGAGCTAAAGGCCCAAGTGTGGCTCCTCAAGTTGGACTCGAACCAACGACCCTGCGGTTAACAGCCGCATGCTCTACCGACTGAGCTATTGAGGAAAGTCATTGCACTTTTTCTTAAAGCGCAGAACAAGATATATTATACTGATAAAGCCGTTGCTGGTCAAGATTTTTTTTCATCTTTCAAACTTTCTTTAAAAATTAAATATTGAAGGGCTATGTAACGCTTGAGAGTATTCTCTGTTTGTATGGATATATCTTCCAAAAAAAGATTATATAGTTCTGGGTTTTCTAAAATATAATTTGCCTCCAAAACACGGTCTAAAAAGGAATTAATTTTTCTAAGGATATTTGGATCGGACAGAGTTTTTAAATTTCTTTCTTTTGCCAAAGTCAACTTAATCAGTGATGGTATGCGAGAAAGATAATTGTCCTCCATGGCTTCAATACCCAATAGCATCTCGATATCAATATCAAGTTCATGTATTATCCTTAATACTATTTCCAGCTTCGGGTTTGTCTTTCTGCCGTTTTCTATTTGGGAAAGATATCCGGGCGATATTTCTATTAGCCGGGCAAATTCACTTAAGTTAAACCCTTTTTCTTCTCGCTTTGTTTTTATAATCTCGCCAATACTTATTTTCATCAGATTTCCTCTATTCTATTACTATTCTTTGCACCATTACGGCAGGGAAAATCTTAATTTTGCAACAAATACTGCATTAATATGTTCTATTATAGAATAATATTATATTATAATCATTTACCATTAGTCAAAGATACTGGGTAACTTTCTTTTATAGGTAGATTTTTTGTGCTATAATATATGTCTGTATTATTATCTTTTGTCCTTAAACAAGGAGGATACTATATGAATAAAAACTTTGGAAGCCGCAAGGGACCTAACGTTCCGGCTGCAGCTTCAAAGAAAAATCCAAGTACCGGTTTAGTTATATGGACACTAGCTTTAAAAGCTTTTCTAATATCGTTAGCTATTGTTTTTTCTCTTCTTCTGATGGCAGGAAGTGCTGCCGCGGGGCTCCTTGGGGGCGGCGTTTATGGGATTATTAAGACAACTCCTATGGTCGAAGCAGAGTTATTTAAAACCATGGGTTTTAATTCCTATGTTTATGATGCTGACGGAAATATTATTGCGGAGCTTAAAAGAGAAGAAAATCGTGTTTGGATAAATTACGAAGATATACCCGAAATGCTGATCGATGCTTATATAGCTGTTGAAGACAAGCGTTTTAAGGAACACCATGGTATTGATTTCAGGCGCATAGGCAGTGCTGTTCTTACTTATGGTAAGAAATTGCTGGGCGCTAAGGTGGATATGGAAGGTGGCAGTACTATCACGCAGCAGCTCATTAAAAACCTTACAAAACGTGATGATGCTACAGTACCTCGAAAACTTCAAGAACAATGGCAAGCTTTAGAGCTGGAAAAAGTATTAACTAAGGAAGAGATTTTAACGTACTATCTTAACAACATCCCTATGGGTGGTAATTTTTACGGAATTGAAACAGCCGCCAAAGGTTATTTTGGTAAGGACGTACGTAATTTATCGCTGGCTGAATGTGCCAGTCTTGCCGGTATAACAAATTGGCCTACCAAATATATGCCCATTAATGAAGGCAATATAGAAGCTAATATAGCACGAACAAAAACAATCTTAGGGCTAATGTTGGAGCAGGGAAAAATTACCCAAAGTGAGTACGACGAAGCTCTTAACGAAAAAATAGCATTCAATTACAATCCGGAAGCCGGTAAGGTAATGAAAACCAGTAATCAGTCATATTTTGTAGACGAGGTAATCAAAAACCTTAAAATTTACCTTATGCAAACCAGCGGCTATACAGAACAAGCTGCTCTGGACATTATTTATAATAATGGTCTCCATATATATACAAGCATGGATCCGAAGATACAAAAGGCTTTGGATGAGGTATTTACTGATCCTAAATTCTTTTCATTTGATAATAAATATACCGACGAATTACCCCAAGCTGCCATGGCTGTTATAGGAAAAGACGGCTTTGTAAGAGGCATATACGGTGGACGCGGTGCCAAAGAAGGTAGTGTGTTCAATCGTGCAACTCAAGCAGAGCGCTCACCGGGGTCCGCAATAAAGCCTATTTTAATATATGGTCCCGGTATTGACAGTAAATCTATAACAGCAGCTACTGTAGTAGATGATGTAAAACAATATTTACTTCACGATAAGCCTCAACAAGAATGGCCTCGTAATGTGGAGAAAGCAAATTATGGTTTAACAACTGCCCGCATAGGCGTATTTAAATCTAGAAACGTTGTGGCCACATTACTGTTAAAAGATTATGTAGGTATACCCACTGCGCTTGATTATCTAAATAAGCTCGGTATTGACAGGCAGAACGAGCAGTATTTATCAATAGCCATGGGTGGGTTTGACAAGGGTATGACCCCATTGGAAATGGCTGCTGCCTTTACTCCTTTTGCAAATAAAGGCATATATACAAAACCAATGTTTTTTACTGAGGTCAAGGATAACAACGGCAAAACCATTATCTCAACCAAACCTGAAAGAAGCCAGGTATTCTCAGAACAAGCCGTCTTTATTATGGACGATATTATGCAGGACGTTGTTAAAATGGGAACAGCTTATCCTGAAGGTATAATTGAATACAAGAATGCGGAAGGCAAGAAGGTTACTATTCCATCAGCAGGTAAAACCGGAACCTCAGACTCCGATAAAGATAAATGGTTCTGTGGCTTCACCCCATATTATATTGGTGTTAGCTGGTATGGTTACGATAAAGCAGTGGAAATTCAAAGAGAAGAAAAAGATAATGCATTGCTTATATGGAATGCTGTTATGAACAAGATTCATGAAGGTTTGCCTTCTGTCCCATTTTTTGAAAGTATGCCGCCAAATATAGTAAAACGTACTATCTGCATTGACTCAGGCAAAATTGCCACCGATCTTTGCAGAAAAGATCCACGGGGTGGAAGAGTACGTGAGGAGTATTTCATAGAGGGTACAGAACCGTCTTATAGTGATACCTGTGAGGTTCATGTTGCATTCGAGGCTTGCACGGCTTCAAAAGATGCTCAAAAAAGAGACCTTCTTGCTACTGAATACTGCCCTCTTGAAACCAAAGTACAAAAGGTCGGCATAAGAAGGCCGGTAGAGTACAAGCCCAAATTCCCGAATGATCCATATCCCGCTGACAGCATTTATGAGATTCCCGAGGGAGAATTTTGTACTGTTCATGAGCTCAGTCTTCTACCTCCCCCATTAGTAGAAGATTACTTTCCCCCAGACTCCACAATTGAAGATGAGTATATACCCGAAGGCTATTACAGCGAGCCTCCGGCTGAGGATATCGGTGATCCTCTAGAGGAAGAAAACTGGGAGGGTATAGATTGGGGCGACTACCACGATTAGAATAAACGGATTTTAATGGTGCCTGTTAAGTGATATCAAATTGCGGCGCATATGAATCACTTAACAGGCACCATTTTTAATTGCATATCTATTCCTATATCAATTATTTATATTCGTCTTTTATTATCTTATCTGGCTTAGGGCCAAAGTATTGATAATAATAGCAAAGAAGCCCTCCATTGTATAACTTACGATTTTTATCGGACTTTCTTCCAAAAGCCTTCTCAAACTCCGTGTCGCCATTTATTATATAAAACGACCATGTGGGAAGCCTTTTAAAACTTTCACCCATGACTTGATAAATCCTGCTGTTTTCCTTTTTCTCTCCCAGCCTCTGCCCATATGGCGGGTTAGTGATGATAAAGCCATATTTAGCTTTTGATGAGATTTCTTTCACATCTCTGACTTGAAAATGTATCACATCCGATACCCCGGCTTGCTTTGCATGGTAATTTGCCATGCTCACAGCCTCCGGATTTATATCATATCCTTGTATGAGTTTCTCGCCTGTAGGTTTAATCGAACTTCTTGCCTCTTCCAATGCATGATACCAGATTTGTTTCGGGATAACAGGCCACTCTTGGCAATCAAAGAACCTATCTAAGCCCGGTGCTTTATTAATTGCCATCAGCGCTGCTTCAATAGGAATAGTTCCCGATCCGCAAAATGGGTCTATAAGATTTCTCCCCGGCGACCATCTGCTTATCTTTATCATAGCAGCGGCAAGGGTTTCCTTTATAGGCGCAGCGTAGGCAAGACTTCTGTATCCTCTTTTATGCAGCCCATCTCCGGTACTGTCCAATGAAATTAACACCTTATCTTTTGTAATACTAAAATCAATATGAAACCTTGGCCCTGTTTCGGGGAATTTCTCCAGTTTGTATGATTTTCTCAGTCTTTCAACAACAGCCTTTTTTATTATAGACTGGCAGTCAGACACACTCATAAGAGTTGACTTAACGCATCCGCCGGTGACGGGAAACTCGGCATCTTTTGGAAGCCAATCTTCCCAAGGTATGGCGATAACCGATTCAAATAGATCATTAAAGGTTGTGGCTGTAAATTCGCCCATTAAAACATATACACGTCCTGCCGAGCGAAGCCAAAGATTAGCACGGCATAGAGCCCCAAAATCTCCATCAAAAAATATTTTCCCGTTATCGGTAAAGATGTCTTCATAGCCGAGGTGTTTTAATTCTCGTGCCACAACAGATTCTACACCGGAGGTTGCTGTAGCATATAGTCGTAACTTCTTCATATTTCTCCTTTATTGGGTGCAAAAAATATAAGGGCTTTATAATTTATTATCTAAACAACGAACCTCCAATAAACTCACGTAAAATGGAATTATCAGGCACTTGGTCTGTTGGAGCTGACAGAAAGTAGCTTAAAAACTCAATGAGTCTGCGCGCCTCTGCGTATTGAGGTATGTCACTGGTTATTTCATTTAACAATGGTAATGCCAATTGTTTTAACATTGGAAGCTCATAAATCAGTGAGGAATTAAACATTGCATCCGCATTTTCCTGGAAAGGGAATATGTTTTTTTCTTCACCTTTTCTAACGCTAGGCCACATGTCGAGAGTTCTAGGAGCAGGTGTACCTCTGTACCTGTTATCTCTGACCATACGACGGATAAGCCTTAAATCAGTGGTAGGAATTCTATTGTGCATGTCAATTCGCATTGATGTAATAGCACTTATATAAATATTAAATTTATTCTCCTGCTTTACTTCACTGGTGAGTTTTGGGTTTAAACAATGTATACCCTCAATTACCAATACTTCTTCCTCAGTCATTTTCATTTTTTTGCCATTGTATTCCCTTTTCCCGGTCTTAAAATTATAGGTGGGAATTTCTATCTCTCCGCCTGAAATAAGAGTATTGATATCTCTGTTAAACAGAGGCAAATCAACCGTCTCCAAAGCTTCATAGTCCGGCTTTCCTTCTTCGTCGACGGGAGTATTCGTCTTTTCCACAAAATAATCATCAACAGAAATAATAAGGGGCTTTAAGCCGTTGACTCGTAGCTGGATGGATAACCTTTGAGCAAAAGTGGTCTTTCCGGAAGACGAAGGGCCTGCTATCATAATAAGCTTTTTTTGAGGCTGTTGATGCTTTATTAAATCAGCAATCATAGCAATTTTCTTTTCGTGCAATGCTTCTGCAACTAGTACTAAATTTTTAAGCCCGCCATTTTCTATTACATCGTTTAGTTTCCCTACATCATCTACTCCAAGTATGTTAATCCACTCACCATACTCGGTAAAGATATTAAAAAGTTTCCTCGGTATAGGCACATCGGGTAGTACAGTGGGATTATTTTTCTTAGGCAGGATTAAAACTATACCGCCGTTATCGGCCTCTAGTGCAAAAAGCTTTAGATAGCCTGAACTAGGCACCATATAACCGTAGAAGTAATCTTCCAGATCATCGAATATATAATGGGAAACATAGTCTTTCTCGCGATTTTCGATTACTCTATGCCTATCTTCTCGTCCTTCTTTCAGAAGTTGATTTCTTGCATCTTCAATAGGGACAACTACTTTGGTAAACGGTATATCCATTTCAACCAACTCACGCATTCGCTGTTCGATACGCTTTGCATCCTCTTTAGTGACACTATAATTTAGAATTTCGAAAAAGACTCCTCGGCTTACAGAATGACGAATCTGTACCTCCAACTCAGGAAATAAATCGTGTATTGCTTTAATTAAAACGAATTTTAGGCTTCGTTCATATATTCTTATACCATCTTCGCTTGCCAAGTCTACAAAGGTGATATTACAATCACTTTCTAATCGATATGTTAATTCCCTTATTTCATTATCAATTAAAACAGCGACAATAATAGAATCCTTTTTCCCTTTTTTATCCTTTACTATATCTTCTATTCTCGTACCTTTTTTTACTTTCATGTCAATTCCGTTTAATTTAATACGCAATTCGTTTCCTGCCATCGAAGTAAGATACCTCCCTATACTTTCCAATAGTTTTATTATCCTATATTTACCCGCATTCAGCAAGTTTAAAGGTTTTAATATCATTACTATATCCAAAACAGCGGTTTTGTTTACCATTTGTTCATATTAACTTTTGTGCCTTTATGCTTTCACACGTTATAACGCTTGTACATATTATGTAAAAGAAACAAGCATGGAGGAATTGAAAAATGGATAACCTCAACATAGCAACAGTATATACGGGAAACAATTGTACTGGCGAACCTATTATGATACCAGTTATGCCTGTACGGCCTCAACTTGCCCAGGCATATATACCATATCAACTCTATAATAAAATTTTTTCCCCGCAAGAAGCTTTGAAAAAAGGAACTATCTTCCCTGAACTTGTTAAATAATAATTTGGAGGTGTTTTTACGTGGATGAACAAACTACCCTTTTAGAGCAGATTATGGCCTATGATTTTGCTCTTTATGACTTACAGCTTTTTCTAAATACACATCCCTCGGATGAGAACGCCCTCCGGGACTATAAAATGGCCTTAGACCAATCAGAAAATCTCAGGCGTCAGTATCAAAACAAGTTTGGACCGCTGACTGCCCGTTATCTGCCAAACACTACATGCTGGCAGTGGATTAATGATCCGTGGCCATGGAATAATAAGGAGGCATAAGAAATGTGGATTTATGATAAAAAGACCCAATATCCTGTTCGGATTACCAAACCCGACCCCAGAATGGCTATTGCCATACTTACACAATACGGCGGCCCCAACGGTGAATTAGCCGCATCTTTACGCTATTTGAGCCAAAGATTCTCGATGCCGACCAAGGAAGCAAGAGCGACATTGAATGATATTGGAACCGAAGAACTAGCACATCTAGAGATGATAGGTTCGATGGTACACCAGCTTATGGATAAGGTTCCACCAAAAGAGCTCGAAAAACTGCATGTGGACACAAATTATGTTATTCATGGTAGAGCTGTTTACCCCTCAGATTCTAATGGTGTCCCCTTTACGGCAGCCTATATAGAGTCAATGGAAGACCCTATTGCAAACCTTAATGAGGATCTTGCCGCAGAAGAAAAAGCCCGTGCTACATATGAATATCTTATTAGTATAGCCGACGACCCCGATGTTATAGATCCCCTTCGTTTCTTAAGAGAACGCGAAGTTGTGCATTATCAACGTTTTGGTGAAAC
>JAAYNX010000168.1 GCA_012520615.1 Clostridiaceae bacterium
ATAATTCTATTTTCCAAAAGGAGAAGGGCAAAAACTGGCTAGTGAAATTACTAATGACAGACCTATACCGGCAATCAATATCCTCAGTATGATACAAACAGCAACCAACAGATTAAATAATTGAATCCAGTTTTTATACAGTCTGGCTTGACCCCTTACTATGTGACAGGGACTTGTCTTGTATTATACCCCTTCTATTTTCGGCTGTATTATTGTATAATCTAAAATAAGGAAATATTTCATCTTTCAGGTTTGACTAATAATTAAGGAGATGAAAATTATGAGTTCAGCGTTAAAGCGCAGGTATTATACCAAACTATTAAAATTTGTTATTCTTATCCCTATCTTAGTGGCTACTGTTTTTATGCTTATCAAAGGAAATTTTTTAGCTAGGGCTACAATACTTGCAATATTTATGTCAGGTGCCCTTTTAAAAGTATGGAGGTATAGGAGCCTTAAAGCATCAAAATATGATGAAGTCGGCTATTGGAGTGGTCTTGATGATTTTGAACTAGGTATAGACTTACATTGTTTTGATGATTTGGATATTCTGGACGAAGATTTAGATTCCCTATCCGGCGACTATTATGACAGTAGACCTGTTTAGCTACAATATGGCATAGCAAAGCGTATATGCAACAGCATACAAAAAAAGAGAGCGAATGCTCTCTTTTTATATGCTTCAAATTATTTAATTTCAACAGTTGCGCCAACTTCTTTGAATTTCTCAGCAATTGCAGTAGCTTCTTCTTTGGAAAGTCCTTCCTTAATTGTGTTAGGAACTTTTTCTGTAACTTCCTTAGCTTCTTTAAGGCCAAGAGCTGTAACTTCACGTACAACCTTGATAACCTTAATTTTCTCAGCGCCAGTTTCTTTAAGAACAACAGAGAACTCTGTCTGCTCTTCGGCAGGTCCAGCTGCAGGTCCTGCTGCAGGTCCAGCTGCAACTGCAACGGGAGCTGCTGATACGCCAAATTCTTCTTCGATAGCCTTTACAAGATCCTTGAGTTCAAGGATAGTTAAAGTTTTGATTTCTTCAATAAACTTTGTGATTTTTTCACTCATTTTAATATCCTCCATTACAATATTTTAATTCGATTATTTTAAAAATAATTATGCTTCGGCATTTTCCGGTTGTTCTTGCTTTTCTGCAATAGCGTTAAGGGCAGCAGCAAGACCATATAGTGAACCTTGGAGACTTCCGATAAGTCTTCCGAGCAGTTCTTCTTTTGACGGTGTGGAAGCAAGTTCTTTTACTCCCTCAACATCAATGATGTTGCCTTCAACCATACCAGCCTTTATCTCAAGCTTATCATAGTCTTTTGCAAACTTTGCAATTACTTTTGATGGAGCGATAGGATCGGTTGTGCTGATAGCAATAGCAGTAGGTCCTGAAAGGTAACTTCCGAGTCCTTCTAAATCACTGCCCTTTACTGCGAAGTTGATAATTGAATTTTTTATAACCTTATATTCAACACCTGCTTCGCGCAATGCTTTACGTAATTTTGTATCTTGATCAACCGTAAGACCTCTGTAATCGGCTAACACAAGCGCTTTTGCCTCTTTTAGTTTTTGAGCCAGTTCTTCAACCACAGCCTTCTTTTGGCTAAGAATCTTTTCACTGGGCATTTAGTGCACCTCCTTAATCATTAATATAAATAAAATAAACCCTTTCATAATCAAACCATAGACTATGAAAGGGCAATATACCTTTCAACGAATACCTCGGCAGGATGATTTACGTTATATCCGTTCCTAATAAACAAGAAACTCGGATTCCTGCTGTCTACAGCCAAATATGAAATTATTACATGGGTATTCTACTGTATCAATATAAATTAGTCAAGAGCTTTTTGCTGATTAATCTTGATACCTGGTCCCATGGTAGAAGTAATTGTAACACTCTTAAGATATTGACCTTTTGCTGCAGCGGGCTTAGCCTTAACAACAGCTTCCATAAGTGTACGGAAGTTATCATGGAGTTTTTCAGTTCCAAAGGAAACTTTGCCGATTGGGCAGTGAATAATGTTCGTCTTATCAAGACGATACTCAATCTTACCTGCCTTAATGTCAGCTATAGCCTTTGCTATATCCATAGTAACTGTTCCAGCCTTAGGGTTCGGCATAAGGCCTTTAGGACCTAATACACGACCTAGTCGACCGACAACACCCATCATATCAGGGGTTGCAACAACAACGTCAAAATCAAACCAGTTTTCTTTTTGAATCTTTGTTACGAGATCCTCTGCGCCAACAAAATCTGCGCCGTTCTGTTCAGCCTCGGTAGCTTTTTCGCCCTTGGCAAAAACAAGAACTCTTACAGTTTTACCTGTACCATGTGGTAGAACCACAGCACCTCTTACCTGTTGGTCAGCGTGACGTGAGTCAACACCGAGCTTTATGTGCACTTCAACAGTTTCATCAAATTTAGCAGGTGCAGTTTTTTGTACTAAATCCATAGCTTCTGATGGTTCGTACAGTTTTGCTCTATCAACGAGCTTTACGCTCTCTAGATATTTCTTGCCTCTTTTCATTTCATTCACTCCTTTGTGGTAAAACATTAGCGGGAAATCTCCCTCCCACATATCGGGGCATTACAAATTAGTCTACTACTACAACGCCCATGCTTCTTGCGGTACCGGCGATCATGCTCATAGCGTTTTCAACGCTTGCGGCATTAAGATCTACCATTTTCATTTCTGCAATCTTTCTTACGTCTTCCTTAGAAATCTTAGCTACCTTGTCCTTGTTAGGTACTGCTGATCCGCTATCAATCTTGCAGGCCTTCTTTATAAGAACGGCAGCCGGCGGAGTCTTTGTAATAAACGTAAATGAACGGTCG
>JAAYNX010000240.1 GCA_012520615.1 Clostridiaceae bacterium
CTGAGAATGTGGATAGCAATGTTATTAAAAGAATTGCAGAAATCAAAAACAAAGAAATACTCTTTTTCATAGGGCATATTCTCCTGACAATATTTATTTGCAAAACAATATTGCATTAATAATATCAGTTTTAATATTATGTGTCAATATATGTAAAATGCAATGTGCAAACTTTATTTCTCTTTCCCTGACTTAGATCTGTGCTAGAAATAAAAACTGAAATCGGTCAAATTTAATCGAAAAATGTATAATCTTTAAGATATTTGCCGAAACAGGGAGAAAGTGTGGTAATATATAAGTAAAAATATCAAGGGTGATTGTTTTGCATCATGTTTTTATTATTAACCCTACTGCCGGCAAAGGGCGCGCTGTTCAAATGATTGGGGCAATAAAATCCCGGTTTAAGGATTTTGGCCAATCATTTGAGATTTCTATAACAGAAGCTCCCGGACACGCTGCAAAAATTGCTAAAGAAGCAGTTTCCAGCGAAAACCAAACTCGCATTTATTCTGTTGGTGGAGACGGCACTTTTAATGAGATTGTTAATGCTGTTGCAGACTACCCTAATATCGAGCTGGGTATTATCCCCTGCGGGTTAGGCAATGATACCGCTCGCT
Source organism: Clostridiaceae bacterium (assembly GCA_012520615.1). Classification (GTDB taxonomy): domain Bacteria; phylum Bacillota; class Clostridia; order DSM-8532; family DSM-8532; genus DTU059. Next base: position 618 of record JAAYNX010000240.1, read on the forward strand.
ATCTTTACCCTGTAATTAATCCCATGAAACTGATACGTGTACTTCCCGCCTCACCTTCTACGTCCATAGATTTGGGCAAGATTAGTGATAAATATTTCGTCAACATTGCATCTATAGGATTTGATGCACAAGTGGTTCTAAACATCGAATACTTTAAAAAATCTCCCTTGGTGACAGGCCCTATGTCCTATTGGTTGGCTGTTTTTTACACTTTGTTTAAAATGAAAAAGTACCATCTCAGAATAACTATAGATGGGCAGACTACTGTTGAGAAAGACTTTTTATTATCTATTTTTGCTAACGGAACTTACTATGGAGGAGGTATGAAAGCCGCTCCGGCTGCCAAAATGGATGATGGTGTTTTTGATTTCTATTTAATAGAGTCAGTACCAAGAAGCCAATTTATTAAACATTTCGGTTTTTTCCAAAGTGGCAAACATAATGATTTAGAAGAATTGGAATATTATAAGGGAACGAAAGCACTAATTGAGAGCAGCTCACCATTCCCTGTTAATTATGATGGCGAAATATGTCTTGAAAAGCGTGTAACTATTGAAATACTGCCTAAACGTTTAAAAGTAATTATTCCATAGTGGTAAACAGTTTGTTTTCTTTGTTGTTAAGCAAATAGAATCCTTGAGGGTTCTCAGGGTTTTTCTTGTTGTATAATAATGGATTGTCATTCATACCTGAAAAAATCCCTCCCGCTTCTGTGACTATTATTTCCATAGCCGCCGTATCCCATTCCATAGTCCGACCAAAGCGATAGTACGCTTCTACATCACCTCTGGCAAGAAGGCAACCTTTATAAGCACTTCCCGCTATAATCACTCGGGTTATGTTGTTATCCGATATAAGCCTGTCCAGCTCCGGAGAATGATGCGTGCGGCTTTTTGCTAATCTAATATCACCAATTCTTTGTGATACAGCAAGACGTTCTTCCAGACCATTTATAATGGAATATGCCCCTTTTCCTTTCCATCCATAGTATAGTTCATCATATACAGGAACATATATTACTCCTCCGATAGGTTTCCCCCATTCGACAAGAGCGATATTTACAGTAAACTCATCATTCCGTTTTATAAACTCTCTGGTTCCGTCAAGAGGATCTACTACAAAACAATACTTCTTGTCCAACCTTGAAAGGTCCTCCGCCGATTCCTCGGCAAGAACCCCGATTACTGGGAATTCCTGTTTTAGTCCTCTGGTAATAATATCATTGGCTTTTCTGTCTGCTTCGGTCACGGGAGAGTGATCTTCCTTGTATTCAATCTGGATTTCTTTCTTATAAAGCTTAAGTATTTCTTCCCCCGCAATAATTGAAAGCCTCTTTATCGTATTAAGTACGTCTGTTGAATTAATCAACCCTTCATCTCCTAAATAATTCTGATGTATTTTTTCCGGTCTTGAATGTATTCTATTCTGTATACCTCTTTTACTTGAAATCCGTTGGCAACACTTGCACTTATAACATGATCCAGATATTGTTCAGGAAATAAGAGGCAATAACCACAACCGGTTTTTGTTACCTTACATGGAGTTGAAATAACCTGGAGAGTAATCCCTTTTTGCTCAAATACCCGGCATATTCTATAAGCATAATTCCCTGAATCATACAGTGCTATACAATCCACAACATACACCTATTATAGCATATTCATAATATATGCTATTCCGAAGAATTAAGGGATGACACTAATTCGAAAAGGGGCTTCTTGACAGGAAGAATAGCAGTGAAGTATAATATCAATTGCATCTTATGACGCTTTGTGCATGGTAGGTTGCGTATTTTATGCGCCCGTAGCTCAGTTGGATAGAGCACAAGTTTCCTAAACTTGGTGTCGCACGTTCAAATCGTGTCGGGCGTACCAAAAGAGCCGATAAATTACATGAGATTTATCGGCTCTTTTTTAGAATTTATTTTACCTTCTTCAAGAAGGTTGTATAGCAGTATTTTACACTATGTAATATGTAAATCCTCGCTTTACATCTCCATCAAACCCCATGCTGTAATAAAAATTATGGGAGGTTTTACGGTTATTTGAACTAAGAAGCATGACTTTATAGCAATCATTTTGTTTCGCAAATTCAAGTAACAACTTCATTGTGGCTCTTCCTATGCCTCTTCTTCTAACATCAGGGTGAGTGACCATATTCTCTATTACAGCGTATGGACGTGCCTTTCTAGTTAAATTAGGTATAATTGTAATACAGCTAGTGGCTAATATTCTGTTATCTTCTTCTGCAACCACATACTGGTATTTACGCGTATCATTCATTACTTCATCCCAGATGTTTTTCAGTTGATTTAGTGGGGCCAGTGTATCTCCCGGATGTAGAAATTCATACAAATTCATTATCCCTTCAAAATCATTGTACTTTGCAAACCGAACTTCCATAATCATACCTTCCCTTAGCTAACAGTTTCTATATTACTAAAAATCCCTGCTGCAAAAACAAAGAGTGTGACTGCTAAAACAAAGCTCCAGCCGCCCAAGACGCATATCATAAAGAATTCGCTTTCTGTAATGGCTAAAACAATTCCCGCTCCTATGGCACCGGGTACAACAATTAAAATATTTATCATCGCCTTGATAAAAATCATTAAGCCTTTGCTGTGAATCCTTCCAAAAAGCTTCTGGTTTACAACATCACTGTATAAATAGACAGCACCAAACAAAACATAGGTAATTATGCAACTTACTATAGTATTTATCGGGGCTTTAAATAGAATACCTGATAGTATAAATAAAAGACTTCCATCAAAGAAGTTCTTTGTATGTCCGCTCAAGGTTGCAAAAAAGAGTTTTTCGTGGGGTGATGCAGGAATCAGGAAGATATAATGTTTATCCATCTCGCTACTAAGCCCGCCCTGCATATTAATCAGCAATAACATATATAACGAAAAGTAAAGAACCAATGACAATGGTAATTCCTGTGCATCATGAGGCATTATAAGCCTAAATGCTAAGGCGGAAACAATAACCGTTATAGAAGATCTGTCAAAGAATAATAACAATGCTGTTTTTCTGATTTCCAACAAATGCTTGAAGAAGATTGCGCTGGGTCCTGTGCCGGATAATTTTTGCTTCACGCCTTTTTTAACCTTTAGGTTGAACATCAGGTTTCTGCCTTCGCGCTTTGCCTTCACAGCTTCTTCAAAAAATTCGGCTCCTTCCAAAACATCCTCGTAGTAGTCAAGATTCATACGGTAAAGGATAATCGAGGCTCCAACAATCAGTACAAGCATACCAACAGCACCTACCCAGAATTCAGTTGTGAAGCCATTTAGTGATGCAGTTGCTATGGAGCTGGTCCAACCGATTACAGGAAAATATTTTATCGCAGGGCTGCCAAACACGTTGCCAAGAGTCTCAATAAAATTTCGTGTCTTGGCAAGGTCTAATAAAGTTAAAGCAGCCGCAACCAAGGATAAAATATCTATTATTCTTTTTAGCAGCTTTTTCCTCCCGGTTTTCTTTGTTGCCCAAGAGTACAAAAACATACTGATTAACGGGTATGAAAGGGCATAAATAATCACAGAAAAAAGTATCAACCATGTCCCGTAAGGCTTTAGCTCAAAATTATTTTTTAAATTTGGAATCTGGCATATAGCGATAAAGAGGAAAAATAATGTTCCGCCCATCTGCTTAATAAAGCCGTAAAGCAGAATATGATTTGGCTTTACCGGGGCAGGAAAAGCAAAATTTACATCTGCCATGCGAAAATAAGTGCTACCCTTATCAATTCCCAGTTTAAATGTGGAGTAATACATTAAAACAAAAACCATAGTTATTATTCCTACATATAAATCAGGCGAGCCGCTCCGGATTAAACCTGTGGGCATTGCAAAGGAAGCAAAAACCATGGATACAATAAAAAAAGCAATAAAAAGGTAACCGATAAGTAAAATCGGCTTTTTAAATACACCTTTAACAATATTCTTCAAGGTTCTCCTTATAATAAAGAGCAATGATCTCATTGGGCCTCTCCTTCCTCACCGGTTTTTGAGAAGAAGATGTGTTCTAAAGACTCACCACTTGCAGCCAAGGCGTCTCTCGTATTGTTAAATACTATTTCGCCTTTATTCATTATAAGTACCTTATCCCATATATCTGTAATCGAGTCAAGAATATGGGTGCTGATTAGTATAGCGCATCCGGAGTTTTTCAACTCTACAAACATTTCCTTGAGCTCTTTAATAGCCTTTGGATCAAGGCCAATCATGGGTTCATCAAACATTACCACATGGGGTTTAATCAAAAGGGCACAGCATATACTGACTTTCTGCTGCATACCTTTTGAGAGTTCTTTTCCTATTTTTTTCTTTTTATCATCCATTTCAAAACGGGTAAGAAGAGCTTCAGCCGCTTCTTCCCACGCTTCAAGCTTATAAGCCCTAGCCATAAACTCCAGGTGGTCCCATACAGTTAAGTACTCGTATAACGCTGGTGATTCGGGCACGTATCCAAAAATTCTTTTAGCTTCAACACTTTTATTTGGTTTACCGTCTATCAGTATCTCCCCATCAAAGCGTAACAAACCAGCTATCGACTTTATGGTTGTACTTTTACCCGCACCGTTGGGTCCTATTAATACGCCTATTTCCCCGCTGTCGATTTCAAATGAGACCTTGTTAACTGCTAAAATCTTTTCGTATTTCTTTGACAAATTTTTAACCTTTAACATTCTAACCTCCTAAATTACTGATAAAGCATGAGGCTGTAAGAAATCTCGCTTCGAACGCAAATAAGAACCCAACTCTAAAAGGCTAATGCAAACATTATGCACCGCAACACTTTTTATATTTCTTACCGCTTCCGCACGGACAAGGATCGTTTCTTCCAACCTTATTGCTTACTGCACGATGATCCTCATTAAACTGTTTTCTAATCTTTGCTCGCTCTTCGGCTGATAGCAATGCATCCCATTCCTCAAGCTCGTAAAGCCAATTAGCCTTGGCATTAAGCATATTATAGTAAAGTTTGTAAAGTAATATGCTCTTATCAATTTCACTTTCTTCTGTGAGAACCTCTAAGTCCAGGCTACTGTCAAGACTTGTATTGATACCGTCTAGAAATCCCATAAAAGTTATGTTATCCATATCATATTTCTTTGCCAGTTCGTCTAGCCTGCCTGTAAGACTCACTGTGCCCGATGCTAGGATTGCTTTATAGGCTTGGGTTTCTTTTTCTAGATAGTTCTCAAAGAACTTTTGATTCTCATTTGTACTCTGGTTCTCCAGTTTCTTTTGCCATTCTCCAAATAAACTCATAGCAATTTCCTCCAATAATACACCTTTGTCACTTAAATGTCTGATTACATTTTCTCTGGTGCCTCAATTTTTATTAATTCTAAGATGTTTTTTATCACAATTCTGGTGCAATCAACCAGAATAATCCTTGCCATCATTAATTCCTCGTCCTCGCCTTTTACTCTGCATGCATTATAAAAGCTATGGAAATTTGCCGCAATATCCATAACATAGCGTGTCAGGCGACTTGGCTCCAGCGTTTTTGCAGATTGAACCACCTCTTCGGGGTATTCTGACAGCTTCCTTATAAGCTCTATCTCTTCCTTTTCTTGCAGTAGGGTAAGATCCACGGAATCAATAGATTTTGGTTCTATCCCTTCTTCTTTGAGTTTTCTTAATAGGCTGCATATGCGGGCATGGGCATATTGAACATAGAAAACAGGATTATCATTAGACTGTTTAACTGCCAAATCCAAATCAAAATCCAGATGACTTCCTGAAGTTTTAAGGTTAAAGAAGAAACGGGCGGCATCTTTTCCGACTTCCTCCAGAAGATCTTCCAATGAAATTGCTTTACCTGTTCTTTTAGACATACGAGCAAGCTCGCCATTGCGATAAAGCCTTACCAACTGGAAAAGCACCACTTCAAGCCTGTCTCCATTAATTCCAAATGGCTCCATTGATGCCTTCATTCTGGCTACATGCCCGTGGTGGTCTGCTCCCCAGAGATTTATAGCCCAGTCAAACCCACGGGTTATAAATTTATTGTAATGGTAGGCTATATCAGCTGCCATATATGTGGGAATACCGTTGTTCCTTACTAATACCTCGTCTTTCTCAAGACCTAATTTCTCTCCGTTTAGCCAAACAGCGTCATCTTTTGTAACTGTATAGCCATTCTCTATGAGAAAATCGATAGCCTTTTTGACAGCCCCGCTTTCATGCAGTGATTTTTCCGAAAACCATACATCATAGGAAACTCCGTATGCTTCTAAAATTTCACGTATTTTCTTGATATTAAGCGGGAGGGCGTAATCCACCAATATCTTTCGTCTTTCCTCTGCCGATTTTTCTACAAGGATATCACCGTTTTCTTTAAAATATGCTCTTGCGTGATCTTTAATATCTTCGCCTTGATATCCGTCCTCGGGGAATTCAACTTTATCCTCACCGTGAATTATTTGAAGATAACGGGCTTCCAAAGAAATGCCGAATTTTTCAATCTGGTTACCTGCATCATTTATATAAAACTCTCTTGTAACGTCATACCCTGCTTTTTTAAGTACACTAGCCAAGCAATCTCCCAAAGCCCCTCCACGAGCATTACCCATATGAAGCGGTCCGGTAGGATTGGCACTGACAAACTCCACATTTACCTTAATACCCTTTCCCAGCTCAACCTCTCCGTATCTATCCTGTTTTTCTTGAATAATATGCAAAGAGTCATAGAGCCAATCTTTTCTTAAATAAAAATTCAGGAATCCCGGCCCTGCAACCTCTGTCCTTTCTATATATGTTCCGGAAAAATTAAATTCGGATACTAATAGCTCGGCAGTTTTTCTTGGGGGCATCTTTGCCTGTTTTGAAACCTGCATGGCTATGTTCGTCGAGAAATCCCCAAATCCACGCTCACGAGGAACTTCAACTAATATATCCTCTATCTGGATTTTTGGTAAGATTCCTTTGTTTTCGCATGCTGTAAAGGCATCCTTCACAACCTTACAAATTTGCCCTTCTATTTTTTCAAAAATACTGTTCATTTTTTAACCCCATTCCATCTTTAGCAATTAATTATTGCGTTCGCTGACGCTTACATAAAGACTGTTTCTTCCGCCATAGGCACGATTATATTCAAGTATATAATCAACTTTAATGTCCCCGCCTGTTTCGCTGAAATTGACATCTAAACTCTGGGCTGTTATCCCTAGCATTACACTGCCATATTTAGTATCATAATCCGAAAGATGTGTTTTGCCAACTTCAAAGAGCATCATGGTATCGACATTTCCATGCCTTGTTAATGTTACAGAGTTCTTATTTACCCTAAGAGTTGTTGTAGTGCCGTTAAGTCCTGTAATCTCGCTTTCTTCATAGCTTACAATATAATCATCATTTTCACGGTTTAGTGTTCCATCTGTAACAAAGCTCATTTTATCCGCTTCTCCCGAAGCGATATCCATAACACTGTTAACTGTAATTAATACTTGCTTTTCCACGATTAGTTCCTTTCATATGAGCGCGATGTTTGTCCGTACCTCTCAAAAGCCAAATCTATTAGCCTAGTTATAAGATCCGAATATGAAATGCCGCTAGCCTCCCAAAGCTTTGAATACATGCTAATGCTGGTAAAGCCGGGCATGGTATTTATCTCATTTAGTATAACCTGACCCGTTTCCGTTGCAAAGAAGTCAACCCGGGAAAGGCCTGAGCAACCTAATGCTTTGAATGCTCTTACTGCATAATCTCTGACTTGCTCTGCTATATCTGAATCTATATCGGCAGGAATTATTGTATCCGATTTTCCGTCTATATATTTTGCGTTATAATCATAGAACTCGTTACTGGGTACTATTTCGCCGACTACCGAAGCAATTGGGTTTTCATTGCCTAAAACGGCACATTCTATCTCCTTGCCCTTAATGAATTCCTCGATTAAAATCTTGGTATCATATTTAGACGCATCTTTAAGAGCCTGTTCCAACTCCTCAGGGGATCTAACCTTACTGACACCCACCGATGAACCTGCATTTGCCGGTTTTACAAAGCATGGCCACCCCAGTTTCTCCGAAACCTGGTTTATAAGAAATGGTATAGAGCCTTCAATTTCACTTCTCATAACCTTAATATAATCTGCCTGTGGTATGCCTGCATTATTAAAAACCAATTTGGAAAATTCCTTATCCATGCCGGCTGCTGATGATAAAATATCGCATCCCACATACGGTACATTGGCTAGTTGAAGCAGACCTTGTACTGAGCCGTCCTCCCCATTGGGTCCGTGCAAAACAGGGAATACAACGTCTACGCCTATATTCTGATTATTTGAGTCCTTAAAGCTAACTAAATCCTCACAGGTAGGAGCACTAACTAATGATTCGCCAAGGTTGCTTATATTATTTGTTTTTAGAAGCATGCCTCTTGCCACGTGTTCCCATTCCCCGGTACCTATCAGTTTAATATCTCCCTCATATTTCAGCCATTCTCCGTTTCTTGTTATTCCAATCATCTGCACATCAAATCGTTCCTTGTCAATGTTTTCAAGAACACATTGGGCTGAAATTCTGGAAACTTCATGTTCTGAGGACTGGCCTCCAAAAAGAACCGTAACCTTTCTCTTATTCATCGGATAACCTCCCGAAACAGTTACAAGGGGAGCATTTATGCTCCCCTTAATTAAGTTATACTTGATACTTATTGTTCTTTCAATAAATTATACTTTACACCATTACATTATTCAAGCGGATCTTCTTCATCTAGGGTTTCAAGGATTACATCGTCATCAATTTTTTCAATCGGCGTAAGATCTGCCTCCTCGGGAAGTGCAAGCCCTACCTCTTTATTGACGATAGCATCATTTCTAGGAAAGTCACTGCTTAATGTTACATTATCCTTAAAATTCTTTGTTGTTTTGCCGTTTATTGTGATTTTAACTCTCTCAATTTCTTTCATTTCAGTAAGAGTGTTTACAACTGAATAAACTGTTAGCTCTGCAAAAACTTTTCCACCTGGATGGTTGTCAATAAATTCTTTTGTAAAATCCACAGTAGCAACCCTTTCGTTAATAGTAACGGGGGATCTTAGTGTGGTTCCCTCTGCAATTAGAGGAGTAAGCCCTTCTGCTTTTGGTCCCTTAATCAGTTCTTTCATCATAACTGAAGCAAGCGTCTCCGCACCTTTTTTTGCTTCCTTGATGTCAACATAACGAATTTCCTTTATCAGCTTGGTTTTTTGTTCATCGCCAAAATATAGGACCACCGGCACTTTTTCATTGAGTACAGCCGCTTCTTCTTCATCAATTGTCAGGCTGCTTGTGGGGGTAAGATCATCTTCCATAGCGTCTCCATTAGTTTTAGCGGAGCCGCAGGAACACAACATAAGCGCCAAAATCATTATAACAGCTATAACTCTAAATTTTTTCATAATGCACACCTCATGTCTGAATCCATTTTTATATCTATGAACATAACTATTCTTTTATTCTTTTAATCTTTTAATCTTTGTTATTGTAATATTGTTTTTATAGTTTTACTTTACAAAACAAAGCGATTGATGTAATATTATACATAATTTAACATAATAAATTATAGAAATTAAATGAAATGGAGATAAAAGTCATGAATAATAGGTTGAACAGAGAGAAAATCAAAGAACTTATGAACACACGGTGTATGGGAAACTATAATCAATTTAGCAGAGAGTTAGGTGTAGACCCAGCTCACCTTTATAGATTCTTAAACACCGGTGTAGGTGGAGGAAAGAAAATTATATTCAGTTTAATGAATTATTGCGAAAGAAATAAGTTGGATTACAAAAAATATATCGATTTATAGTTGTTTTTTGTGATATTGACCACAACATCTTGCACTAAATTAAAAAAAATAATCAATAAATTTTTTGTTGTTTTTACGCTTATAAAAGAAGTTTGTATTATTTATAATAATAACATAAACAGTAACAGATAAAAAAGAATCACAGTAATTAATGCAGACTATTTTGAAAACTAAATGCAGTAAACAACGTAGTAGAATATGCCCCTATATTGCCCCCTTTTTCGCTCCTTATGGAGCGGCAAATTATTAAAATTTATATAGATTCCTCCTTTATCTAGAAGACGGGTTTACCCGTCTTTTCCCGTTTTTCTGACATAATCAATCATTTGTCTTGAAGCAATAGCCCCCTGCCCCACGGCCACCGAGATCTGCTTGAATACACCAGTACAGTCTCCCGCCGCAAATAAACCAGGAATATTAGTTTCCATTTTATCATTTACTGTTATGCTTTTACCTTCTGTGGCAATTCCCATTTTTAGTGCGAAACTGGTAGAGGAAGCACTTCCGTATGCTACAAAAAGCCCCTGTACAAGTTCTTTACTACCATCGGCAAAAACAATCTCTTCTATTTTTTCCTGCCCTTGAATCTCTGCGATTTTCGCCGTATTCACCTTGAATTTGGATAAACTCTCATTTAGGTTTTCTGAAATATTCAAAGGCATATTATTTGTATATATGGTTATATCCTGCGTGAATGCCGCCAGCTCATTTGCCTCGTGAATGGCAAAATCAGTGTAACCCAGCACCCCGACTTTTTTATTGCGATAAAAAAAGCCGTCGCAAGTTGTACAATAACTGACACCACTACCCTCAAACTTATCAATGTTTTTTACCGGAACCCTCACAACCGGAGCCCCTGTGGCCAATAGTACAGTTGTTGCTTCATATTCACCGTTTACGCTGATTACTCTAAACTTTTCGGTCTTTTCTATACTGACAACTTCATCATCCACAATTTGCGCTCCCAGCCTGAGTGCCTGCTTCAATCCTGTATCTAGCAGTTCTTTACCTCCTATGGGATTCTCGAAACCATAATAGTTCTCTATTTTATCAGCCTTTAACAGCATGCTGTCGGACTTTCCGATAACCAAAGTCTTTAGATTTGCCCTGGTGGTATAAATGGCACAAGATATACCTGCAGGTCCTTTGCCTATAACTATTACATCATATATCATAGTTCAATTCTCCTTTCCGCATATTTAACTATTACCCATTATATCAAGAATAATTTATCATATTATCTAATTATAATCTTTATTTCGTTATATGATAATATTTTAATATCGTCCCGAAAATTTAATTACGAATTGTATAGTAGCAATAGCTTTTTACTGATTCTTTTGATATAGACTTTATTTAAATTGTTTTATATTATAGAATGTGAAGTTGTAATATGTAGTTAGGTAGCATTGAGTAATTCATTTTAAGTATGGAAGGATGGTAGCATTATGAACACGCTAGGTGCAAGCTTACTCACACTCTTACCCATTATTGTTATTCTTGTCATGTTAATTGTCTTAAAAAAGCCCGCAGATATCAGTGGTATCACAGGATGGTTTATACTTTCCCTGGTGGCGATTATTTTCTTTCAAACCTCTTTTGAGGTAGTTATTCGTTCAACCCTTGCGGGATTTATTAAATCTTTTTCTGTATCCCTCATTGTAGCAACTTCCCTTTTTCAGATGGCTTACATGGAGAAAACAGGCGCCTTAAAAAGAATTATAATTTTTATTAAGACGCTGGCCTCAGATAATAGGGCAGTTCAAATAATGATGATTAATATAGGATTCGGGACACTTATGGTTGCAGTGGGAGCGACTCCGGTTTCTTTGCTTCCGCCTATTTTAATGGCAATGGGATACAGTACATATGTTTCCATTGCGCTGCCTGCCATAGGCTATGATTCCCTTTGCACCTACGCACTTTTAGGGGCTCCAATAGTTGTTTTTGTAGACCTTGCCAATAACTTTCTGGGAGCAGGAAACGAAATCACTCTGGCACAAGCCGGAAGTGTTTTCTATATGTTCCTTCCCATTGTATCGGTTCTTATAGGTTTTTGTATGCTATGGATAGTCGATAAATGGAAGGGCATCAAAGAGGGATGGCTTCCCTGTACTGTTACAGGAATTGTAATAGCTGTTGTGGCTTACTTTACCAACAAGGTTGAGAACTTAGTGGTTTTAACCGGCATTATATGCGGTATCGCTGTTATTATTGCCATGGTTATATATCTTATTGTAACTGGAAAGAAGGTTATTGATAAGAGCCGTCTTTCTGCTGAGGAACTGGCTTATGAAAAGGAATATCCCCTATGGAAGGCGCTTATGCCTTGGATTATACTGATAGCGGTTATTCTGGCTTTAAATATTCCAAAGCCTTTATTTGATTTGCTATACCGAAAACTAACAATGCCAATTATGGGCATTGCAGCAAACGGTTCACCTATTGCTACCCGGGCATTGTGGAACGCATATACTTGGATTTTTGTAAGCGTTATACTTGCTATTCCATTCATGAGACCCACAAAAAATCAGCTAAAAGAAACAATCAAGGTATGGTGGAAACGAGCGCCCCGCCCTGTTTTCTCGGCTGCAATATTTTTTGCTGTGGGCGAGGTAATGAATATGTCCGGTTATAGCATGGCAGAAAATAAATTCGTTACTTCAAGTATGGTAACTGTATTAGCTGATGCATCTGCAAGTTTATTCCGAAATGCTTACGGAGCCGTGGTTTCCTTTATAGGACTTTTTGGCGGTTTTCTTACAGGTAGCGAAGCTTCCACCATAGCAATGTTTTCTAAATTTACAATGACAACTGCTACTGGCCTTGGATGGGGGCTTGATGGTCTATTAATAGCCACAGCCGGCTTAGCATTCGGCGGGGGACTTGCCAGCATAATTTCTCCGGCCAAACTTCAGAATGCCGCAGCCTCAATTGACAAGCTAGGTGAGGAAAATAAGGTAATCCGTGTTGCCTTTGTATTCGCACTTATACTCACAGCGGTTACATCATTATTTGTGTTATTTCTTTTAAATAATGTTCGTTAATATAGATTGTAGTATGTTTAGGCTCTTGCGGACGCTATAACACCATTATGTAAACAAATTGCCTAACGATTGTCTGTTTTTTACGGGCGACAGAACGAACAGGGATGATACCCGTTAGCAGCCGCTTCATAAGCATCAGAAAAGTAAATTATACTATCAGCATTAAATGCGGCATCAAGACTAATATTGGTTTGAAAATGCTCGCAATTATTGCGGCAATAATATAAAATGCCCTGATATGCATATCCTGTTATCGGGGCTTTTCTTATTACTCTTGCACCACCTAAAGCATAGTGCCTATAATTCTTTCCTGAAAGGGTAGGAAACCCCTGTGCAAATACCAGTATACCCTCATCTATTAGTGCTCTTTTCCAATCGGCATCATCTATTGACGGAAATTCAAGCTTTGTGGAGATGCTTCTTCCCAATGCCCACTGATTGTGGTAATTCATATATTCCATGATTTCATCTTGAACAGAGTTTTTAATAGCTGATATGCGTAAATCTTCAAAGGATTGCCTAGTTCCAAAGTGCGGAATAATGTCTTTAAACTCACCATATTCACCTTGGGAGAGAACCTGATTAGTCATATCGAAAATATATACTTCATCGTTTAGAGTATAACGGATGCTGTATCTATCTGATATAGTCGCACCGATATAATGTTTCAAAGGAAACCAGACATGCTTTATCTCAGTTTGCCCATGTGTGTTCTTATATTCATCAAGAGCATATAGCGAAAATCCCTCACTTTCCAAAAAGGCCATAACCGGTATACAGGCATCAACTCTTGCCATTGAAGAGGAATTACCATTAACATTAAAAGCATGATATATTGAATTAAAAAATGCTTGGGCTGCAATTTCTTTGATATCCGTAATGTTTACATCGCTTGTATACGCAAACCCCGATCCTTTGTTGGATAGAATAAATGCTGCATCCTGTATTGCATTGTCTATAGCATTATCATAATAATATCGCAGTCTTTGTTCTTGTATGGCGGTCTCAGATTCCTGCCCGCTTATAAAAATAAAAGGTGAGATTATTATTACGAAAATAATTGCAAAGCTAGTAAGCTTCATTTCTTACCATCCCTCCAGAACGCACAAAAATGCTTGGGCTATTGGTATCTCTAAAAAGTATCATGTCACGAATAGCTGTTGCCATTGTTTTTCCTTTGTTTTGAACCTCAACAAAAAGAAGGTCCCCCATTCCCATCTCATAACGGCGAGATTTATCATGTACCGATAGCGTAGAATTGTCTGGATATAAAACACCTAAAATGTCATATTCGCCATAGTTAACATGAGTTATCTCATATTCACCGGTGAAAGTTAATACTCCGCTTACCTGTTTGTATACCGGGCTTACAGACCTATTTATATGGGACATCTTAATACTATAAGTGTTCCCGGTTGATTCTATTCTGTCTGTAAACTCAGAGTACATTTCCGGTGTTATGTATCCTGTGTCCCTGCAAGCATCAACAAACCTATTACACTCTGCCAGTACGATATTGTAGGCGATATCATCCTGCTTATCTAAAACAGTCATCAAAGGGAACAGAAACATCAATACTGCACACAGCATAAAGGCCAGTACTTTCCAAATAGCTTTATCCATGCCTACTCCTTGCCTATCTAAGGGTATATTGGATTCTTTTTATTTTTCCGGAACAATCCTTTTCAATTTCGACATCGTAGAATGATTCAGCATGTATTTGTGATATATCGATATCCATCGCATCTGTGCCGGAAATTAATATTTCAGCGGAATATGGGGATGAAGATGAAATGGAGCCGGAATATAAATTATAAGGGTTATCATTTTCCTCCCGTTCTTTTGCTTGGAGAATCTGGTGTATAACCTCCGAGCCTGTTATTTGGGAACACGCTTTTCCTTCTATGAGCATGACTGTTTTATCTTCTCCTAAAACGGTATTATGCTTTTTTATATAATCCTGAAACATATTATAACTGTCAAAGAAAAACACAAAAGCTATTACCAATAAAAGCACTCCCACTCCTGTGTATAGTATTCTTTCAATTTTGCTATTCATAAATCAATCCTTTTGGGCAAAGATCACGCCACGTATTCTTAAATTTTCATCATATACAAGTTGGGAAATAAATTTCCCCGAGGGATTAATATAGGTGGAAGTAAGATTAGGATTCTCACAATCCCTTCTCTCTGCATCCATGACCGTCTTGCTGACACTCGTAAGAAGTTCTCCGCTACTGACTGATAATATTGCACACCTATTTTCTGCACTTAGTGTGCCTGATGTTTTTGATATGTATTGGGTATAGTATGACGTATTTAATCCGGTGCCTGTAGAAAGATTCAGGTTTACGGGATTACCACTGTTTGAGCCTAATGTTGCAACGAAAATAATAACCTCACCGCTTCTACCCGAAAAGGTGCCCAAAGCCGATAGAACATCATCACCCTTTACTTCCTTCCCATCGTACATTCTGAATTCTTCTTCTGTCATGTTTTGTGAAAATGCCCCCACTCGGTCATTGGCCAAAAGGCTTACTTCTTTCATTCCTCCAAAGATGCTTAGCCCAATAGTCACCACCGCAATAAAAAGAAAAATCGAAACTCCTAGCCAAAGTGCCTTAGATATATTACCTTCCATAACTTTTCCTCCTGTGGATAAATATAATCTCTTAGAATTTAAAGATTTCGTATTTGTTTATAAAACACCGAAATGCTGTTCATTCCGGTTACAAGCATTGGTATTATAAGATATAGTAAAATCAGTGCATAAACAGGCAAAAAGCCTAACATATTACCTAGATTCTTCTTCTTTTCCACTATTCTTTCGTTGCTTTCTTTACGGGTTTCACGATTGAAGTTCATCTCATCTTCCAGTTCCTCAAAGGCCTTTGCCACATCCAAATCTGAAATGGCCAATTGAAGATTATCTATTATAGTAAGAAACGGTGAGAAGCCCACCTCTGCTTTTAGCTCCTCAAGTGCCTCATGTGGTCCAGAACTGAAATTTAAGATGCATTTTTGTAAGGGTTCTTTAAATTGAATCGAAAAAGTTTCCATCCATTCGAGTATCTCCTGCACGTGAACCCTGTTCATATGCATCAGCATTAGTATAATTGTTTGAAATTGAGATACCTCATCTTCCATATCTATCTTTCTTGCTTTTACCATAATTTGAAGAGCTAATACAGGGGCCCAGTATCCAGCAGTGAATAACAGAAAACATATTATAAGTTGCCACCACCAAAATATATTATTGGATAGCTTTTCAATCTTTCTATATATTCTCTTATGCGCTATTTCACGTTCTTTGTTATCCAGCTGTCCATTTTGGAGCAGCTCTTCCAATACCATTTCCTCACTAGGATTTTTACCTAAGCTTAAAATGATACTTCTATCGAAATCTGTAATGTTTTTAAGCATTGCATATTCCTGATCCGACAATTGACCTCCAAGGTAACCCTCAGGCATCTGGGGCAGGTAGAGAATTGAATATCTGCTATATTCATTAAGCCCTAAAAACATGAAAATACCCAAGAGGAACGTCAGAAAGCCCACAAGAAGTCTCCTGACGTAAAGAGTATATATATTAACCGGTGCCATCGCATTTTTAATTAACTCTGAAAAATAATATGATTGCTTTGTATACTCTCTTGGTACCAATCTATCCACTATCGGATGCAGAAATTTTTCGTATAGCCGAGCCTCGAGGGATTTTTTTACATATCCACTGCTAATATTGCTGTCAAAACTCTGAAGCCTTCTTAAAATTATGTAAGAAATAATAGATGTCAGTATGGTCACAATACCTAAAACAATCCCTAGTTTACCTGTATAAAAAGATTTTAAAGGTGCAAAGCTTTCTGAGGCCCAGTTTCTTAGAGGCTTTAAAAAAAATAACGGCAGAAGGGATATTGTGGAAAGACTTCTTAATGCATATTTTAGTTTCTCACGCTTATACAGCTCAGCCTTGATTTCCCTGCCCAAGTAAGTTATGCACCGAATAAAGACTGAACCACCCTTTGCAATTGTGTCACCATATTCCTTTGTTATATAAATAATGCCTGCTAGCATTTTAAAGTATTTATTCGGAGCCGTCTCATAGTACTTTCCTAATTCTTCTTCTACATCTCTGGAAGAAAGAATATCATTGATCCGCTCTGCCTGTGCGTATACTTCATAGGTGCCTTCGTTATTTAACAGATTACAAGCCTCCATATTGGCATCCTCAACAGATTTTTGCTCATAATATTTGTGACGTAACAACTCCAGATATTTTATCTGTTGCCTTAATAGCTTGTTTTGTAGATTGTTAATAAAAAGCTCAATTATTGTATCTCCGATAAAAGATAAAAGTACTGTAAACAGTATCAGAAGCAGCAAATCTCTAGTAATAGCCCAAAAAATAAATACAACAGATGCATAAGCCGTTGCCGAAGAGATAAAAAGTGTAACAGTGGTTTTGCGGATATTTTTTTCATCAGAGACAGTATATATCTCAAGTCTTTTTCGGATACTATGTAAAACCTTGTTTAAAACTGGAATCCTGCTTATTTTGTTATATAGTGAAACATAGAGCGCAAAAATCTTTTCCCCTTCCTGACGGAGACTTCCACTTACCTTTTTTTGTTTTTTAGAATAAACAAAGTTTAAAAATACTAATAAAACTGCGAGGAAGAGACAAGTTACCCCTATATATCCGTATATTTTCAAATGCTCACCTCCTTGGGGAAGCATAAATACTTAGCTACAAACAACTCAAATTCCTGCGCATCCTTTTTGGTCATGGCACTTTTCATTTTATTGGCTCTTTGGGGAGTGACAGGATTAACTGCAATGTATTTTCCGTCTTTGAATTCTATAATATTGCGGCACTCAAAAATTCTCCTATCCGTCATTTTCTTATAATATTCTGCGGTTGTATCCATGAAAGAAGCCGATTTTTCTTTCAGGTCTTTTTTGTCGATATAATTTTGAGGAAGGGGCAGATCAGGAATTTCCACTATCTCTGTAATTCGCTCAATATATCTTTTCCCCTCATAATCCCTTGCCAAATGTATATCAAAGTCTAAAACTGATACCACCTGCTGCTCGGCTATTTTTTCATTACTAAACATTTCACATTTTAAAAGGGAGTTTCTAAGGGAATAAACCAAATCTCTTGTTGTTTTGGCATGGTGAGTAAAAAGAGTGAATAGCGATGCGACTTGAGACATTTGTATCATCCATGCAGCGACCGGATCTGTGGCTACTTCCCCCAGAATGTTTACACTACCGTCTGTCTTCTTCTGGATATCCAAACCCATTTGACCCGAAATAGTTTCAGTTTCTCTAAAAGATAAAATATTTCTTCCCGGGTATAGCTTCCTCAAATTAAGCTCAAAAGCCATTTCTTGAATACGTAGGGTTAAGGTAGCATAAATATGCTCAATCATGGCCATAAGCATTGTGGTTTTTCCGCTTCCCTGCTGCCCGGTAATTGAAGTAATCATGCCGCCCTTTACTATATATTTGATTAGATTAATAGGTAAATGAGCATTCTCATCCCGGATAAGCATATTCAGGTTAACGTTTTTTATATAGAATTTACGTACAAAAAAAGCCCATGATTCGGAAAAAGGAGGTCTTACAACAAGAATACGGCTTCCGTCCTTCATTTCGTTAACTCTGTACCCTGTTGATTCAGAAAGCTGCCCTCCCCGATTGTAGCGATATATTATCTGGCATACTCTTTTAAGCTCACTTTCAGTTTCGAATCCTAAAAACTCAAATTTAATAGATTTACCTTTATAAAAAATCCAAACACTTTCATAATTTTTTTGATAACGGGTAGATTTAATCAATTTATCCTGAAAACGAGGGAATTCTGTGAAATCGCTGGTTACACCCGAAACCCCAGCAGATACTCCATCAATATTCATATCTCTAATTTCATCTATAACGCCTAACCCTTTGTATCGCTCATATACTGCTTGGGTTATTATTTCAAGCTTGTCTTCTCTGGATGGTATAACGCCCGTCCGGTCATAAATATCATTGATTTCCTCCTTAGACACATAGTAGCTCTCTTCTCCGTCTTCTGATTTCTTTAGCTTATCCAGCTCAAAAGTATCAATCAAATAGGAAAGTGCTTTGTAACCATGCTCCTTCTTTAACATGTGAAGAAGAATTGCAAATTTTTCTTTTGTTGACAGAAGATACGGATTATTAAATGGAATAACCGAGTTAATTTTTTCATCGGGAATATAAGCAAGCAATATGTCATATATAAATGCTTTAATAAATTGCTTATCTTCAAGGGAGCCATGCATGCAAACTTTCAGGGCCTTTTTTAATTCTGCTCTTTTGTTTGTCTGTTTTTTAAACTCCACCTCATTTAATCCAAGCTCATAGAGATTTGTCCTTGTTATCTCATTAATTGAGTCCTTAACATATTCAATAAGAGATGGAATGGTATATCTCTGCGGGTCTTCCTTCTCATCTGTCTCTCTATGATATTTTTTAGAGGTAAAGAAAAAGTATAGTGAAATACAAAGCCCCAATAATATTAAAATAATAATAAGCAGGTTAATCATTAATGGCAATTTTTTTCGCACCCCTCGACAATATACTCACACATCCTGTTCAATGAGCTGATTATCTGTTTCTCTTCGTAGTGTCTTGTGGTTTGATTAAAAGCAATATATTCGTAGACCCGGCCTGCATTTAAAGCATCCAATAATTGTGGGCTATTAGGAATTTCAAATATTAAATCCTTTTTTATGCCATACTGTCTGGCAATACTGCCGATTGTCTTGCTGCTGTTCTTTTCATACCGTGATAGGACATATACTGCTCGTTTTTGCCTGAGGAAATCATATTCATCAAAGATAGCGGCCAAGTCCCCTAATAATAAGCTATTTTGGTTTATGCAAAAGACTATAATGTCAGAACTTTTAAGTATCTTCAGACTATTATTTTCTTTAATACCACTGTGAACATCAATAATAATAAGGTCATAAAAATCTTTTGAACAGCTCAATATATTTAAAAAGAGTTCTTGGTCTTCCAGTGCCATTCTTTGTTTTTTTTCAGTTCCTAAAAGTAAATCCAATCGATGATTTTTTAGAATGGAATATGTATAATCGGCTATTTTCTCAGATTTAAGCCTTCCGTTTTTCATAAGTCTGAACAGTGCATCAATGCCCTGATTACTAAGACTCCGAATATTATGAGCAGTATGTCCGGATTCCTTAAACAAATAGCCCTCTAAAGCGCTTCTTTCTATTTGGTTATGAACAACCAGTGTTTTTAGGGCTGTTTTTTGTGCAATGGCAGATGCTACTGCTGCAGTTGTAACACTAGTGGCTCCTTGTCCGTGCATATTGGACCAAAATGAAATTTGCATTTTATTTCATCCTTTCAGCAGTCTTAATTAATGCTTTGGCTTCATTTATATCCATAGAAAAGATATCTTGAATTATATTTCTAAGTGCCGCCCTATAAGGAGATGACATTTTTCTGATAGATAAATTTTTTGAATACTGGCTTTCTATCATTACAATACGGTTTTTCTCCTCAAAGAATATTTCATAGATTTCTTTAATTTCTGTAAACCTTGGTAACCCCCGCTCCCAGAAGCAATCCAGATACCTCTTTCCTATTTTGCAATATTCCATAATATTGAGATAAACTAAATAAATATTTATGGACGGCTTAAACCAAGTGTACTCCCCTGCTAATTTTACGCAGTTTTCAAGCATCACTCTGGTTGTCTCGCTGATTGCTATTATCTTAAAGTCTTCGGGGATATTTATGTATTCTTCGGCATCAATAAGATTACTAGCTTCTATAGATAACTTTGAAAGAGGGTCGTCTCCTTCTTTTAGAAGAATAAATTCTATTCCGCAGTATTCATAGGTCTCGTTTATTTCATCAAAAGTATAGGGATGCTTGGACAGCACCCTTACTTTTGTATGGCATGATATAATTTTAGCTAAACATAGTATTAGAAATTGTTTATCCTCTGTGCTCATCCCCAGAAACGCTACATTCATTTACGGCCTCCTATCTTTAGGTTTAATTCTCCTTTTTCATAAACTATTTATACTGTTTTCAAACAACTACCGATTTCGAATTTCCAGTTCTGTTACAGCCTTATTTACAATGTTCGGGTTTTCTGATATCAGCTTTTGAACCTCGGGATTAGAAGGGTATGTTTGGATTGCTTCATCCTGAATATCCGGTGCAATATAAGGTACCGCATACAATACGGTTCCTTCCACAAGACTTGCATCAACAATAGCGCTGGCCATTCTTAATATCTCTTCCTCTCCAGCTTGAAACCATATTATACTGTTCTGATTCCCCTCAGGTTTCTGTAAATCTATAACTTGTTTTTTTGAGAGGACAATATAATCTAAGCCATTCGGGAACATAATCCTGATATCAATAAATTCCGACTTCTGGAGCTTTTGCGGTAATTTCAGCACTGTATATTCCACTAACCGTATGTCATCGGGATAATCCTTCTCTTCATATAAAAGGGATTCGGTTAACACAGTATTAGCCTTAACACTGCATCTTATTACTTTGCCCACCGCCAAAGATGGATCAGTAATGGCATCGCCAGGAAAGAGGCTCGTACTTAATTCCGCAGGGGTGATATCTTTATCGAGCAAAACCTCGCCTGACTTTTTATCTTTTACAATTCTATACACCAGATTAGTAGGATTGTTTTTCTTATACTCTTCTACAGCCATTTTACCTATTAGTACCTTTTCTTGCTCAGCTACTTTGTAAGCATTGTTCAGGTAGTAGAAATATACTATCCCTGCGATTAACAAAGAAAAGAAAAGTCCTGCTAAAAAGCCTATTAAAGTCCTGTAACGTTGCGGCCTGAAAATCACTTTTTTCCCTCCTCTAAGTGCATGGTTGCCCTGCTAATTTGCATATTTCTTTAAATGCAATTCCTATGCTTTTTTGCTCTTCTGTACTTAAATGAAACGGATTCATAACCGAAGAATAAAATACCGGTTCATTGCAACTCAAAAGTTTTTTAATTTTCTGCTTCTCATAGTTTTGAGAAACTCTTGCGGCATAAATCCACTCGTTTTTTGCAGATGATTTGATACTCCCATTACATTCAGACAAGAGAGAATACTTCCATGGCGTACATGGGCATAAAACAAGCCTGATATCCGCATGATTAAGCGCATTTATTTTTCTCTCGGTATTAAGCTGGCCTAAATCCAGTATTATAACATCAACGCCTTTTCTGGATATTCCCCCAAAATCAGAAGCACTTGAATAGAAGGTCAAATCTTTTGTTTCAAAACGGTTCTCGCATTGAATTTTGACCTCTCCCAACTCATCTAAGTACTCTCTCAACCTATTAAAATCCCCGCTGGAATTCAGTTCAACCAATACTGATTTTATTTTGTTGCAGGATAAATACTTCCCTAATGTAAGACAAAACGAGGTTACACCACTGGAAGGAATTATGGATGAAATTCCTATTACCCCTTTAAAGACTTTTTTCGCTTCAGATGCAGGATTGCGCTTAAAGAAAAAGTTTACAGGGTTTGCTATCCTGCCAAGTTCCTCTATAGCTTCATTACATGACTGAAATCTTTTATCTGAATCTGTTTCAGTGAGTTTTAATAAAAAACGTGTAAAGCTTTGAGTTATGCCTGCTTTTCTCAATGATTCTTTTGTTTTTCCCGAACCTAGTTTTAACGGATGAATACCGGTAGCTAGATGAATAATTGTCATCCCTAGATTAAACAAGTCAGTTCTTTCATCGCTCTGGCCTATGCCGTATTGCTCCGGTGCTGCGTAGCCCTGAGTGCCTATGTATATGGTATCAGCTAAAGCTTCATTTGAGTGATATCTGGCTGTGCCAAAGTCTACAAGCCTTAGTCGTCCAGAGTCATCTACTATTAAATTGGCTGGTTTTAAGTCCCTGTATATTATTGGAGGTGTTCTGCCATGAAGATATGAAAGAACATCCAAAAGTTCTTCCGTCCACTTGTGAAGCATCTTTTCAGGCGCCTTCCCTATGCTTTCTATAATACTTAGCAGATTTGACCCAGAAATGTAGTCCATAACTATGTAATAATTATCTGCATCGTCTGTTAAATCTGCTATTCTAGGAAGCATGGGGTGGCTTAACTCTTTTAATATTTCTATTTCTTCCAGATCAAAGGCAAGCCAAGGGCTACTTTTTGATAGAACCTTAATGGCCCAGAAATTGTTTAATACCATGTTTTCAGCAAGGTATACAGTAGATGTGCCTCCCCTGCCCAATAGTTCTACAATCTTATATTTATTGTTTAATATTTCGCCGATTTTCATTTTAAAACTACACCTAACATTTATTAACTGTTAAGTATTGTAACATTTTGTTTATTTTAATTCAATAGTATAAATTTAATACGTAGGGATAAGCACAAAGTGGCAATTTAAAGCGCACAGAGGGATATTTGAAGATTGGGAATGACTTTTAACACAGATTGACGGCATACCCATCTTACAAATAAATATAGCGAACAGATAAATCCGTTCGCCATATATATGATATCATTTTTATAGTTTCAAATATTTATCTTCTTTTTTTAAGCTCTTCCATTACCTCATCCCAAGTAAGCCCTTGGTTTACCATAAGTACTGTAAGATGGTATAACAAATCAGCAATTTCATAGCGAATTTCATCGGGGGCATTGTTCTTGGCCGCAATTATTACCTCTGCAGACTCCTCCCCAACTTTTTTACAGATTTTATCTATACCTTTATCAAAAAGATAATTTGTATAGGACCCCTCCTTTGGGTTGGCCTTTCTGCCGGTAACAACATTAAAGATTTCATCTAAAATATTAAATTTCTCACTCATAATAGATTCCTTTCTATTTAATAAGGGCAAAGCCCCATTTATTCAAGGTTTTATTAAAGATACCCTGCTAAAAAAACAAATGCATCCAACTGGTGCTTTTATACTAGTATAGCCTTTACTTTTTATAAATCAAGATTCCTAAAAAAGCATGTCCGGTTACCCGTATGACAAGCGGCTCCCTCCTGAATTACCTTGGCTAAAAGTGTATCCCCGTCACAGTCTATCGAAATTGAAACCAGGTTTTGAAAATGTCCGGAAGTATCCCCTTTCTGCCAAAGTTCCTGCCGGCTTCTACTAAAATAGACCATCCTTTTTCTTTCAAGGGTAAGTTTCAAAGCATCCTCATTCATCCATGCCAGCATCAGTACCTCACCCGTTTGATTATCTTGAGTTATAACTGGCACCAAGCCTTTTTCATTATATTTAACGGCCTTTATAAAGGATTCATTGTCCATTTTTTTCTCCTTTCTTTCAATTCTAATCAGGCTCTCCACATTAGTATACTTAAACCTTATAACTTTTTACCATTATAACACTATATATTATTTGTTTTAAGCTTTTTATCTTGTGATTGTCTTGTCAAAAGCTTATAATAACAGTATCCCATTAGCATCACAGCTTTTATATAAAACTATTTGGAGCAATAAATAATGCGTATCTTGCTTGTGTCCGACACAGAAAGCGAATATATCTGGGATCATTTTGATGCAGAGCGTTTTGAGGATATAGACCTTATAATCTCCTGTGGGGATTTAAAAAGTGACTATCTTTCTTTTCTAGCCACAATGATTAAAGCTCCTGTTTTCTATATACACGGTAATCATGATACGGAATACATAAATAATCCTCCCGGTGGTTGCGACAGCATTGAGGATAAGCTTGTTGTATTTGGAGGACTTCGTTTTTTGGGATTAGGCGGATGTAGACAGTATAACTATCATCCTCACTATTCGGTACCCCCTTTTCAATATACCGATAAGCAAATGGCTAAAAGAATTCAAAAGCTAAGATACCAACTTTTTAAACACAAAGGCTTTGACATTCTTGTTACCCATGCACCGGCATTCGGTATCTGTGATGGCAATGATGCCTGTCACACCGGATTCAAGGCATTCTTGCCGCTACTGGAAAAGTATAAACCCCGTTATATGTTTCATGGCCATATGCATCTTAATTTCGGGAAGGCCTCTCGTATGGTAGAATTTAACGGTACAAAAGTTATTGATGCAAACTCTTATTATATTTTGGATATACCAGAATAGTTCTTGTTTCTAGCAAGGGCTTTGCTTTTCATATAACAAGAATAAAGATTTCCCTCATCTGTGTAGTTATGTCATACAATCTTTCCGGTAGATAAATCGCTTATAGAACGATACTGCTCCATATCAGGGATTTCGCCCACAATACCCTCAATAAGCCAATCCATTGAAAGAATATGTTCTCTTTGCAGCTCTTCTCCGTTTTCCACAACAAGAACCCCATTATTATCGTAAATCGGCCCGGTAAAAACCTTATAGCTTTGCGATATAAGTGACGTTTTGAAAAAATCCACCATTTTCCCGGTAGCCGCAGGCACACGGCTTTTTGCGTAGAAGAAGTCCAGCAATCCGGAGTCTAAACCCCACCAATAATTTCTGACCCTTCCCGAGACTGCGTTATCCAACCCCAAACGAGTCCCTCCGGCCAGTACACTTCGTATATACTTTTCATAAAAAATGCCCCAGTTCCATATGGGAACAGCTAAATATTTATCGGGCAAATACTGACCCTCATTGTTACGCTTTAAAGTGTATACTCCGAACTCTTTTGCAAATGTATGGTTTATCAAGGTGTTATGATGTGATATGATATCTACTCCTATGGAAGCCAGTTCTTGGGTTATGTGGTCAGTTCCGATAATTTTCTTTTGGCCAATAGTCCATTTAATATAAACCTGCGCTCTGGGATTAACCATACGGGCACCCAGAGTAAATGCATTGAGGCCGCTTATAATATCTGTTGCAGGGTATGGTGCGATATATCCGATTTTCCCCGATTCACTCATTGTACCGGCAATTATGCCGCTTAAAAATCGTGGTTCATGAATCCTGCCGAAGTATGTATTCACATGCTTAAAAGAGTGTAGGCAGGAACAATTTAAGAAGTTGCACTCCGGGTTATCCATTGCTGCTTTAAGCGTGGGATTAATAAGGGCTGGCGTGGTTGTGAAAATAATATTGCATCCCTCATCTACCAATTCTTGAAGGGCAGGCACCGCATCATTGCCTTCAGGTAAATTAAATTTCGAAACCGTGGTTACGCTATCTTTTAAGGTTTGTTTAAGATGTGCCCGGCCTAATTCGTGAGAATATGTCCAACTGGAAGTTCTGCTGTCGGTAGAATGAGCAAAGCCCACCTTCAGCTTATCATTATGGACAAGGTTCACGATTAATCCCATAAGACTCTTTTCTGTTTTCAGTTGGGGACTTTGCTGTATATCTACGGTTTCGGGCCCAGAATAATACTTTAACTCAGAAAGCAGACGCCAAATTCTGTCCTTAAACTCTTCCTCAGTATATTCTTGGTCTAGGCCATGAAGTTTCAGATAATCTAAAAAAGCATCCCCGGTAGTAATGGTAAGCTTATCGCCCCCTAATTGATAGAAAGCGTTCCTGAAATTATTATAAAACGCACTAACAAAATATTTAAATCTGCCGGATTCATCAATAAAAATATTGTTTGGCCTAAAGTCCTTAATAATCTCCCAAAGCTCAGAAAAGCTCTTTTCATTAGTCATCCAAATCTCATTAATTCCGGTCTTTTTGTAAAAATCCATAAATTCATAGTATATTCTAATATCTTTATCATTCGCATCATACTTAGGGATAAGGCGTGTGACATCGGCATAATATGAATAGACATCCATGTATTTTAGTACGCTTATTCTTTTATTTCCCTCGATAATATAGAACCAGTTAAGATATTCATACGCTTTAACTGGATCTCTCAGACCTTCATCATTCTGGATATCGCACACGTTCTGCCACTTTTTTGCCATTTCTGAATCGGCTTCCATAATAGGCATGTAATTTTGTGCAAAAGAAATGCTTCTGAGATAGGAATATGTACCCTTTACTTTCCTCAAGGGTATCTCCACTATTCCTAAATCAACTTCGGAAATAATGTCTATATTCTTTAGCAAACCGTCGAGAAAAGGTAAATAGCCGTTTCTTCCCTGTGAAATATTTTGTGAATATTCTTTAAGCCCCAGTTTCCTGGCATTAGAATAATCCGTCATATCTGATGGCATACTTTTACACCTCAATACCTGTATTACTAAAAATTATTTTTCTCATGTGTTCAGGAACATCGCTGGTGTAAATCAACTCCAAAAGGCTATTACTCTGTTTAAGTGACTTAATTAATTGTTCATTAGTGATAAGATTTTCCTCGAAGGCAATTGCCAGTTCATCCAAATCAATTATTTCAACCCGGCCGTTGGGCATTATTTTTATGTCTGTCAGCAAATCATATAAGTAATATGTATCCGCTTCCTTATCAAAACATACATCTACAATATCACAATACCAATACATTATTTCATTATCTTGCCCAAAGAAAGCGCTAATTTTCCAGCCATGCTCTAAAAAAACGCATGAAATGCCGCTTTGAATATCATTTCTCGGTTTGATGGGATCCCATTGGGTTATAAGATATTTACTATCGCGATATAATAGTTTATCTGAGGACAAATCAATAGTTTCAGAAGGAATATATCTGATCCGGTATATTCTTGCCATTTCTGCCACCTCGATAACCTTTTTAATAATTATACAATAATAATCAGCAATTACAATACAACAATTAACATTCGGTCATAGTTGGGTAATATGTTATACTTTATAAGACGATTTTGTACAAGGGTGGTAATTCAGCAAATGATAACTATACCCCGTAGTGTAATAGAAAAATTAAATTATTCTGCGATTATAGAACCGGAAAAAAAATCATGTAAAAACTGTATGAAAGCTAAGCGCTTAGGTCTTACCAACGACATGCTTTGCCGGGAGAAGGGTATAGTTTCTGACGACTACTGCTGCTCTTCACATCGCTTTTTTATCATGGACGATATTAAAAAATTAGATTTTTATCGCTGCTGTGATTGCGAATTCTTCACTTTTCACCCCAATGAACATATTAACACTTATGGTGTATGCGAAATGTTTTCGGTCAGGAAATGTGACGGAAGCTTAAGAAAGGCTTGCTCTAAATTCATCAGGCGCAAGGAGCATATAGCATAACCGGTATGCCAGTCATACAAATTAAGGCTGCTTCTCATAAAGAGGAGCAGCCTTTTAAATTAAGTTCTATATACTATTCTTGGTAAGCAGGGACATTTTCATTCTCATCTATATCTATTTCAATATCCCTATATTTTGAAAGCCCTGTTCCTGCCGGAATAAGCTTACCGATAATGATATTCTCCTTCAGACCTATCAATGGATCAATCTTACCCTTTATTGCAGCTTCTGTGAGAACTCTGGTGGTCTCCTGGAAGGATGCAGCCGATAAGAATGATTCGGTAGCAAGAGACGCCTTGGTTATACCTAAAAGAGTACGCTTGCCTGTTGCTGGTCTTAAGCCCTGTTCTTCGGCCAGTTTGTTCTTCTCTTCGAATTCAAACATATCTACCAAGCTTCCCGGGAGCATATCTGTATCACCGTAATCATCTATTTTTACCTTACGAAGCATTTGACGGACTATAACCTCAATATGCTTATCATTAATATCAACACCCTGAAGTCTGTATACCTTCTGAACCTCCTGCAACAGATATTTCTGTACAGCCTGAACCCCTTTAATCTTCAAAATATCATGGGGATTGACTGATCCTTCGGTAAGTTCGTCACCTGCTTCAATTTCTTCCCCTTCGGTAACCTTAATTGAGGATCCATAGGGTATCGGGTAAGTTTTCGATTCACCCTTTTCATCATTGATGACCTCGATATTCCTTGTCTTCTTTGTATCGATAATATGAACCCTACCGGCTATCTCGGATACTATTGCTAAGCCCTTAGGCTTACGTGCCTCGAAAAGCTCCTCAACACGTGGAAGACCCTGTGTAATGTCATCACCGGCAACACCGCCTGTATGGAAGGTACGCATGGTAAGCTGAGTTCCCGGCTCACCAATAGACTGAGCAGCGATAAATCCAACCGCTTCGCCTGCGTTACAATCCTCTCCGTTGGCTAGGTTAATACCGTAACATTTGTCACATACACCTACTTTGGAGCGGCAGGTTAATACCGAACGTATCTTAACTTTCTTAAATCCTGCATTCTGTACCTTCTCCGCAAGATCTTCGGTAATACGTTGATTTGCCTGTACTATAACCTCTCCGGTTTTCGGATCTACTATATCTTCGGGAGAGTAACGGCCAGTTAAGCGTTCTGCCAAGTCTTCTATGGTTTTTCCACTGATTACTATAGGCGATATTTCTATACCCTCGCTAGTACCACAGTCATCTTCCCGTATAATAACCTCCTGAGATACGTCAACCAAACGCCTTGTCAGATATCCAGAGTCGGCCGTACGAAGAGCTGTATCTGCAAGACCCTTTCTGGCTCCGTGGGTTGAAATAAAGTATTCCAAAACGTTAAGACCTTCACGGAAGTTGGATCTGATTGGAATTTCGATTGTTTCACCCGATGTGTCCACCATCAGTCCGCGCATACCGCCCAATTGTCTTATCTGGTTAATATTACCGCGGGCACCTGATTGAGACATCATATAAACAGGATTAAAGCGATCCAACGAGGCAATCAAAGCATTCTTAATATCTTCGGTTGTTTTGTTCCAAGCTGAGATAATGGCATTCTTTCGCTCTTCCCTATTATACAGACCATTCTTATAGTGTCTTTCAATTTCGTCAACTTTTTTATCAGTTTCATCTAAATATTTCTGTTTAACCTCAGGTATAGTCATATCGGTAATACCAATGGTTACAGCAGCCTTTGTTGAGTATTTAAATCCTAATGCCTTGATTCCATCAAGAACAACGGCTGTCTTATTGGTGCCGTTAATACGGATACAACGCTCAATAATCTTACCCAGTTCTTTCTTGCCGATTAAGAAATCTATCTCAAAATCAAACATCGTTTCGGGGTCTGTTCTGTCAACATATCCTAGATTCTGAGGTATTACGGAGTTAAAGATAATCTTACCCACAGTAGTTTTAACAAGCTTGTGTTTCTGAACACCGTCAACTTCCTTGGTTACCCTAACCTTAATTATTGCATTCAGGCTCACGCTATTTGTCTGATAAGCCATAACAGCTTCTTCCGGGCTGCTGAAAATCTTACCTTCTCCAATAACGCCATTGGTGACATTTCCGTCCTTATCATATTCGGCTTCTTTTTCAATAGTCAGGTAGTAGCTACCTAAAACCATATCCTGGGTAGGTACGGTAACAGGCTTACCATCCTGGGGTTTCAACAGGTTGTTTGCTGAAAGCATCAAAATGCGAGCTTCAGCCTGAGCTTCAGCTGACAGAGGTACGTGAACAGCCATCTGGTCTCCGTCAAAGTCAGCATTGTATGCAGTACAAACCAGAGGATGGAGTTTAATGGCACGGCCCTCTACCAATACAGGTTCAAAGGCCTGAATGCCAAGTCTGTGCAATGTAGGAGCACGGTTTAAAAGAACGGGATGTCCTTTTATAACTTCTTCCAAAACGTCCCACACATCAGGCTTTACACGTTCAACCATACGCTTGGCACTCTTAATATTATGGGCAAGCCCTCCTTCAACAAGTTTCTTCATAACAAAGGGCTTGAATAACTCTAGTGCCATCTCTTTTGGAAGTCCGCATTGGTATATTTTAAGCTCCGGACCCACAACTATAACTGAACGGCCGGAATAGTCAACACGCTTACCTAAAAGATTCTGGCGGAAACGGCCTTGCTTACCCTTTAACATATCAGAAAGGGATTTTAGCGGACGGTTGCCGGGTCCTGTAACGGGACGACCACGGCGTCCATTATCAATAAGAGCGTCAACAGCTTCCTGAAGCATACGCTTTTCATTTCTTACTATAATTTCAGGAGCGCCTAAATCCAATAACCTCTTAAGACGGTTATTGCGGTTTATAACTCTTCTATAAAGATCGTTTAAGTCAGATGTTGCAAAACGACCGCCATCAAGCTGA
Organism: Clostridiaceae bacterium; assembly: GCA_012520615.1. Lineage (GTDB taxonomy): Bacteria > Bacillota > Clostridia > DSM-8532 > DSM-8532 > DTU059. The sequence goes on from JAAYNX010000240.1 coordinate 31,528, forward strand.
ACCATAGGACGAAGTTCAGGTGGGATAACGGGAACAACATCCAGAATCATCCACTCAGGTTTATTACCTGATTCACGGAATGCTTCAACAACCTCCAGACGTTTAATGGCACGAATTTTCTTCTGACCACTAGCGGTCTCAACTTCTTCTCTTAGCTCTTTAGATTGAGATTCAAGGTCCATAGAAGCAAGAAGCTCTTTCACAGCCTCAGCACCCATACCAGCCCGGAAATTGTTTCCGAACTTGTCAATGCTTTCGCGATATTCTTTTTCGTTCAGCACCTGTTTCTGGGAAAGAGGGGTGCTTCCCGGGTCTATAACTACATAGGATGCAAAGTAAAGCACTTTTTCCAAAGCTCTAGGGGACATATCTAACAATAGCCCCATACGGCTTGGTATACCTTTAAAATACCAGATGTGTGAAACAGGAGCAGCTAGTTCAATATGACCCATCCGCTCTCTACGTACCTTTGAACGGGTAACTTCAACTCCGCATCTGTCGCAGATTATCCCCTTGTATCTAATACGCTTATACTTACCACAATGGCATTCCCAGTCCCTAGTAGGACCAAAAATCCTTTCGCAGAACAAGCCGTCACGTTCGGGCTTTAAAGTCCTGTAGTTTATGGTTTCAGGCTTTTTAACCTCTCCTCTTGACCATTCACGGATCTTTTCCGGGGAGGCAAGACCTATTTTTATAGCATCAAAATTGTTCAATTCAAACATCGCCTGTCACCTCCTATATTTCATCATCATCTTCAATATCGTCTTTACCCAGGCCGAGCATATCTCCTACAAGGTCCTCGTTAAGCTCTGTGCCTTCCGAGATATCACCGATATCGAGAGAATCAATTTCAAATTCTTCGTCAATGACATTTTGTCCTTCTTCATCTTCAAGATCAATATAGGACATATTTTCATCTTCGCGGCCTTCGATATTGACGTCGAGTTCTTCCATATCATCATAGACCGACTCTTTTATTTCGATCTCTTCACGTCGATCACTGAAGACCTTAACATCCAAGGCAAGGCTCTGGAGTTCCTTCATAAGAACCTTGAATGATTCCGGGATGCCTGGTTCGGGCACATTTTCGCCCTTTACAATTGCCTCATAGGTTTTAACACGGCCTACCACGTCATCGGATTTAACCGTCAGGACTTCTTGAAGAGAATATGCTGCGCCATAGGCTGCAAGAGCCCAAACTTCCATTTCTCCAAAACGCTGACCGCCGAACTGGGCTTTTCCTCCCAAAGGCTGTTGTGTTACCAATGAGTAAGGTCCTGTTGAACGGGCATGAATCTTGTCATCAACCAAGTGAGCAAGCTTAAGATAATACATATACCCGACTGTAACGCGGTTTTCAAATGGCTCACCGGTTCTGCCGTCATATAAAACGGTCTTGCCGTCTTCTGGAAGCCCTGCTTTTCTTAGAGTTTCAAAGATATCTTCTTCCCTTGCTCCGTCAAATACCGGAGAAGCAATCTTCCAACCAAGAACCTTAGCGGCATAGCCCAAATGCACCTCCAGCACCTGCCCGATATTCATACGGGAAGGAACACCCAGAGGATTTAAAACTATCTGCAAAGGAGTACCATCTGGTAAGAACGGCATGTCCTCTATAGGTAGAATTCTTGAAATAACACCTTTATTACCATGGCGTCCTGCCATTTTATCCCCTACTGAAATTTTTCTCTTTTGGGCAATATAAACACGTACAAGCATGTTTACACCAGGGGGCAACTCATCGCCGTTTTCCCTTGTAAACACCTTAACATCAACAACAATACCTGACTCACCATGTGGAACTCTCAATGATGTATCACGGACTTCACGGGCTTTTTCGCCGAATATTGCACGAAGCAGTCTTTCTTCGGCAGTAAGCTCGGTTTCTCCTTTAGGTGTGACCTTACCTACAAGAATATCACCGGAGCGTACCTCAGCACCGATTCTGATAATTCCGCGCTCATCAAGATCCTTCAAAGAGTCCTCACCAACATTTGGAATATCACGGGTGATTTCTTCAGGCCCTAATTTTGTGTCACGGGATTCGGATTCGTATTCCTCAATATGAATTGAGGTGTATACATCATCACGAACAAGCTCTTCGGATATCAAAATAGCATCCTCATAGTTATAACCCTCCCAGGTCATAAAGCCTATAAGAACATTCTTACCAAGAGCGATTTCACCGTTATCGGTAGATGGACCGTCTGCTAAAATATCACCGGCTTCAACCTTTTCACCTTTTTTAACAATAGGTCTTTGGTTGATGCAGGTACCCTGATTGGAGCGTTTATACTTTAACAACTTGTAATGGTCTTTCTGTCCTTTACTTGTTTTAACTATTATTTCACTAGCCGTAACCTTTTCAACCTCACCAGCGTTATTTGCAACAATACAAACGCCGGAGTCCTTGGCGGCACGGTATTCTATACCGGTACCTACTATCGGAGCCTGAGGCTTAATAAGAGGTACAGCTTGACGCTGCATGTTAGAACCCATCAAAGCACGGTTGGCATCATCATTCTCAAGGAACGGAATCATGGCAGTAGCTACTGATACCAACTGTTTCGGGGAAACATCCATGTAGTCTACTTTGTTTTTATCTACTTCGAGAATTTGATCAAGGAAACGGCATCCTACACGCTTGCTTATGAAATATCCGTTTTCATCCAAAGGCTCGTTAGCCTCTGCTACCATATAGATATCTTCAACATCAGCAGTCATATACTCGGTTATATCTGTAACACGACCCTTTTCCTTGTCAACCTTACGATAAGGAGCTTCAATAAACCCATAATCATTAATTCGGGCATAAGTGCTTAATGACCCTATCAATCCGATGTTAGGTCCTTCAGGAGTCTCAATGGGGCACATACGTCCATAATGGGAATGGTGAACGTCACGAACCTCAAAGCTTGCACGGTCACGGGAAAGACCTCCAGGCCCCAACGCGCTTAAACGACGCTTATGGGTAAGCTCTGCCAATGGGTTTGTCTGATCCATAAACTGTGATAACTGGCTGGACCCAAAGAACTCTTTGATAGCCGCCGCTACCGGGCGTATGTTAATTAAGGCCTGCGGAGTAACTGCATCAATATCCTGAATGGTCATTCTTTCTCTAACCACTCTTTCCATACGGGCAAGCCCGATACGGAACTGATTCTGAAGAAGCTCCCCTACTGAACGAAGACGACGGTTGCCCAAATGGTCAATATCATCTATATGTCCAATGCCATGATCTAGATTTAATATATAATTGACTGTTGCTACGATGTCTTCTTTTGTGATGTTCTTAGGCATTAAAGCATCAAGGTTCTCCTTAAGAGATGCAATGAGCTGAGCTTCCTTGGCTCCTTTGTTAGCATCAAGAATCGCTTTAAGTACATCATAACGTACCATTTCATTGATTTCGGCCAAAGCAGGATCAAAGGAAATATATTCCTTAATATCAACCGTTAGATTACCTATAACTTTTACAGCCTTGCCATCTACATCAATAAATACTGTATTGATACCGGAATTCTGGATTTTCCAAGCCATAGCCTCATTTATCTCTTCTCCGGCCTTAACAATAACTTTTTTGTTATTTATGTCTTTAATATCCTCGGCTGCGATCTGATTCCTAATGCGATTGGCAAGAGACAGCTTTTTATTAAACTTATATCGCCCTACGTTGGACAGATCATATCGTTTAGGATCAAAGAACAGGTTGTTAATTAAAGTATTGGCACTTTCCTCGGTAGGAGGCTCGCCTGGACGCAAACGCTTGTATACTTCAAATAAGCCGTCTTCTCTGCTCTTAGTACCATCTTTATTATCTATGGTATGCTGAAGCTTTACCTCTTCTCCCAATAAATCACGCAACTCAGCATCAGTGCCAAATCCTAATGCACGCAAAAACTGTGTAATAGGAAGTTTTCTTGTTCTATCTATTCGAACATAAATAATCCCTGCAGAGTCAGTTTCATATTCAAGCCAAGCGCCTCTGTAAGGAATTACAGTATTAGAAAAAAGATTATTACCGTTTTTGTCCTTCTCCTTTGCGTAATACACGCCGGGAGAACGAACCAGCTGGCTTACAATGACACGTTCTGCACCGTTAATAACAAAGGTACCAGTATCAGTCATCAGCGGAAAATCTCCCATAAAGATTTCCTGCTCCTTAACTTCACCGGTTTCCTTGTTTATAAGGCGAACCTTCACCTTTAATGGTGCGGAGTAAGTTGTGTCTCTTTCCTTACACTCTTCTACCGAATACTTGATGTTTTCTGTCTCAAGAGTATAACCGATGAATTCCATAATCAGGTTACCGGTGTAATCAGTAATAGGAGATACATCTCTTAATACTTCTTTTAAACCCTCTTTCAGAAACTGATTGTAAGAGTTCTTTTGAATCTCAATCAGGTTTGGCATATCAAGTACTTCGTTGATGCGGGCAAAGCTCATCCTTTTTGTTTTGCCCATTTGGACTTCATGAACCATTAATAATCACCTCGTATGAACTGCATATTTTGGTGGAAAAGACATAAAAATATAGAAGGGGGAA
>JAAYNX010000095.1 GCA_012520615.1 Clostridiaceae bacterium
TAGTTTGCGCTTATTAGCGTGGCAAGCCAACATGCCGGCTCTAGAGTCTGGTTTGCCTTAATTAATGAGACTCATGTATGGCAATTGCTGTACCTGTGTCAAAGATGCTCTAATCATCAGGTACAGTATAGTGCCTGATTTTTTATACTAAAGGGAGAATAGTTTAATGACCATTCTGGAATTATTTATTGTTGCTATCGGCCTTTCAATGGATGCGTTTGCTGTTTCAGTGTGTAAAGGCCTGGCAATGGATGACTCTTCCTATAAAAGAGCCGCTATAGTTGGATTGTGGTTTGGTGGATTCCAAGCAATGATGCCGCTACTGGGCTTTTTTCTGGGATCAAAGTTTGAGTCATCAATTTGTGCTTATGACCATTGGGTAGCCTTTGTTCTGCTGGCTTTAATCGGAATCAACATGATACGGGAAGCACTTAAAAAGGGTGACAATTGTGATGTCAATAGTGGCTCTTTAGAATTCAAGGTTATGTTTCCGATGGCAGTTGCTACAAGTATTGACGCCTTAGCAGTCGGAATTACATTTGGGGTTCTAAAAGTAAATATAATACCTGCCGTAAGCTTTATTGGTATTATAACCTTCACGTTGTCTGTTATCGGGGTGAGGGCAGGCTGCATATTCGGAATGAAATACAAGTCAAAAGCTGAATTGGCAGGCGGCACAATTCTAGTTCTTCTTGGGTTAAAGATACTTCTGGAGCATTTGGGTATATTGACATGAGAGGTTTATAAGTTAGAGGTTTGAGGCATGTCTACATACAGCAATTATTCTTCAATTTCTAGCAACAAGTCTCTGTGAATGACTCTATAAGCAGGTTGGTAGGCATGCTTGTACTTCTTGCTATGGGAGACTGGAGGGCAGCCGATACTTAAATAACCGTCAAGATAGGTGCGTAAAAATAGTTTATCAAAAGCAAAGATACCTTCTGTAGTTAGCCTTTCTAACACATCCAGTTTCCTTATAAATGACTCTTTTGTTCCCTGAATAATGTTTGATGAAGCCACAAAGACGTCGTTAAGCTTTTCAATAGTTAAGCCATTGGCATCCAAAGCAACTAAGTTTACCCTTGAAATCCCGTTTCCTATATCTTCAAGTAAAGGAATATCAACACTCTGAGCCACTTCGTGGTATTCTTTTGTAAGGCGGTTAAGACTTAAGTGTTTATCATCAATAAGATGGCCGCCGCCAAACTCATTTTGATAAATGAGTTTGACAGCATCACAAGCTTCCATCATTGGATATTTAATTGCATGTTTGATTAATACTTTTACTAAATCATTCATTAAGCATCAGATTTGCTTTCTTTAAAGCTATTACAATAACCGGTATTAATATAATGTGCAGGATAATGCCGGGGACGGCCTGTATGAAAGCACCAGCTACAAATGCCGCTAAACTAAATTGTATCTTTACAGCAACAAATGAAATCACGAACATTGTAACTCCCCATACAACTCTTCCTATTAGCATTGATAGTATTAGTGAGACATAAATGTAAGGTGTTTTTTTGGGCAACATTTTATATAATATCCCTGCGGTAAGCCCATATGCAGCCAGTTCAAAGGCCATAGCCGTCCCGACAGGGAAAATAGGCGGCATTTGAAAAAGCATAAAACGGAGCAATGGTGCTATAAAACCTACAATAAGCCCATAGGGTGCACCTATAACAAAGCCGCATAAAAGCACCGGTATATGCATTGGACTTAAGGCACTTCCAATCTGAGGGATTTGGCCTGTTAGAAAGGGAAGCAATAAGGCTAAAGCCAAGAACAAACCTGAAAAAGTAATTTTTTTTGTTGTCGAGTTCATAAGAGTTTCTCCTTAAAATAGTACTTTACTAATTTGCAAAAATAAAAGGCACCAGCCATCTTCTGATGACTAATACCTTCATGGTAAAATTTTGAGCAATAGTTAATGATATCACAGCTGTGTTTTGTTTGTCGGCTTCATGCCGGACATTTATTAAAATATAACATATTGCGCAATGCAAATCAATCTGTTTCCTCTTCTAAATTCCAAACCCTCGCTACATTCCAATCTTTTTTTCTCTTGCATAGTAGAATAGATACTGTTGGGCAAATCCGGCTAAGTCTCCGAATTTCTTAATGGCAAAGCTGTTAACTTCCTCATTACTGGCTTCATAACCAAGATACAGCTCTGCCATTACTCTCCTTACCCATCTGTCCACAGGGAAAA
>JAAYNX010000126.1 GCA_012520615.1 Clostridiaceae bacterium
ATAATAGAACGCGACCTGATGAAGATTTTGCCAAGAAGTGAATGGGCTAACTTTTCTCATTATCTCGTTTATCATGGGCGTGAAATTTGTCAAGCCCGAAGACCAAAATGTGAAATTTGTAGCATTATGCCATATTGCTTATATGGAAATAAAAATATAAAATAGTAGTAATGAAAAGTGGGAGCTATAGATGTCAGTGAATAATGAAATTTCATTAAGCCCGATGTCTGATGATGTTATATTTGCTATGGATATAGGCACCCGTACCATTATAGGTGTGGTAGGTGTCCAACGTGATGAACGCTTTTTGGTGCAAGCAGCTGAGATGGTTGTCCATGAGAGCCGTGCTATGTTGGACGGTCAGATTCATGATATTGCTAAGGTTGCACAAGGAGCCGCCAAAGTAAAGGAAGCATTGGAGAACAAAATCGGTCATAAGCTTACCAGAGTATCCATTGCAGCTGCCGGCCGGGTTTTAAAAACCTGCCAGATTAAGGTGGAACGTGAAGTTGAAGAAGGAAAAGAAATAGATCAACAGCTCATAAGTGCCCTTGAGATGGAGGGCATTCAGAAGGTGCAAGCAGAAATAGAAGGCAGCCTTCCCTCTACCGAAAAGGATCAGTTCTACTGTGTCGGATATAGTGTGGTCACCTATTATTTGAATGATTATGTTATTTCAAGTTTGGCGGGGCATAAAGGGCATAAGGCCGGGGTTGAGGTTCTGGCAACTTTCCTTCCTCAAACTGTTGTCGACAGTCTTTACACTGTCATGGACAGAGTAAACCTGGAAGTAAATTTTATTACACTGGAGCCTATAGCAGCACTTAATTTGGCTATCCCCAAGGATTTACGTCTTCTCAATCTGGCGTTAGTGGATATAGGCGCAGGAACATCCGATATTGCAATAACTAAATCAGGGACAATAACTGCTTATGCAATGGTTCCTATAGCAGGGGATGAAGTTACAGAAGCTATTGCTCAAAACTATCTTGTGGATTTTGAGACCGCAGAGAAAATAAAAATTTCTCTTTCAAGTGATGAAAAAGACATAGTTTTTACTGATATACTAGATAATCAAATAAATACTAAAGCAGGCGAGGTTATTGATGTAACCTACCCTGTGATAGATAATCTTGCCCGGACAATTGCTGAAAAAATTCTTGATCTTAATGGAGGAAAAGCTCCTAACGCTGTATTTTTGGTTGGAGGCGGAAGTCAGTCAAGTGGTTTATGTGAAGCAGTATCGACAGCAATCGGTCTGCCGAAGGACAGAGTTGCAGTTAGAAATCGCAGCATAGCAAAGAACATTGATACCGATGAGCCAATATTGGATGGACCAGACTCAATTACACCCTTAGGAATACTTGTAACCACCGCAATGACGAAAGGCAAGGATTTCTATTACGTTACAGTGAACGATAAAAAGGTTCGTATGTATAATGCGAGAAAAATGCTTGTTTCAGATGCACTCATATTGGCGGGATTTAACCCTGATCAGCTAATTTGTAGGTCAGGAAAGAGCCTGAAGTTTAAACTGAATAAAAAGGATAGAACAATTCGCGGCGGTTTGGGAAAGCCTGCCGAAATATATTTAAATGACAGGAACTCAGGACTAAATGCTGCCATTGAACCTGGGGACAAGCTTATTGTTATACCTGCTGAAAATGGCTCGGACGGTATGATTTTAGCGAAAGATATTGCAGAAGAATATGAACCGATATATATTAAATTTAACAATCAAACAGATACTATAAAACCAAAGATACTAATTAATGATATTGAGTCAACTTGGGACACTCCTATTAAACAAAATGACAGGGTTGATATTATTAATAACTACACCCTAATGGAAGTCGCTAAACTTTTTGAACTAGACCCATTGATCTCCAAGTTCACAGTAAACGGTGAGAATGTCGACATGGAAACAGTTTTAAAGCCCGGGGATCAGATATTGGTTGTTCCGAGGGAATATCCTCAGACTAATGCCGATAATTCTAATGAAGAGCCAGAAACAGTAGATAAACCAGGAAATAAACAAGAGATTCAAGAACCGGAGATAACCCCAAAACTAGCTAATATACAGGATATATTGCGGGATGTAGAGCAAAAACTTACCGAAAGAGATGGAATTAATGTTATTGTTAATAAAAAACCTATTAACTTACCGCCCAAAAAGACCGATTATTTGTTCATAGACCTGTTTGCTTTTATTGACTTTGACCTTACCTCACCAAAAGGTATTATTATGTTAAAAATTAACGGAAGAGATGCCAATTATACAGACAAAATCAAGTCTGGAGATATGATTGAAATATATTGGCAAACATAATAGCCATATTAAGCTGTATGGAGGAAGCACTTGGATATTATTGATCATGAAAGCAATGAAAAAACCTATACTAATTATATGAAATATGAACACGGCATCACTAAAACCGGATGGATTATTTTCGTATTTCTGATTTTAGAAGATGTATTAGTGCGATTATTTGTAGTTAAACAACCTTCTGATCTAAGTAATATTATATTTCAAGGATTGTTGCTTAGTATATACATAATTTTAAGTATATTCAAAGTTTCCCATGCCAAAAACACCTCTACAAATCAAAAAAGAAAAATATTTGATCTTATTAAGGTTTTCGAGATAATTACTATCGTGACATTAATTAGCACCATGTACCATGGCGTTTTCTTTCACTTTGTTGCACTATTGCCTATAACTTTTATAAGCTTAACAAAGGGATTTAGAAAAGCAATCCCCTATATTCTATTAAGTTTTGCATTCCAGATGGTCGCTAATTTAGTAGCATCAACGCTATTGCAAGGAAATATGGAAAATAACATAAACGGTGTTCCGTTTGTGATAATCAGTATAGTTCAATACCTGCTCTTCGTATTATTCTGTTACATATGGAGCGGGATATACAACGAGTATGTGAGAAGTGAAGAAGAAAACAATATACTAATTGATCGTTTAGGCGATAAATACGTCCAGCTGGAGCAGGCGAAAAAAGAGATTCAGAGCCATTATGACAAGCTGATAAAGTCGAGCAATCAGCTTGAGGAAACAAACAGCAGGCTTACAGCAAGCCTAGCTGAGTTCTATACGCTCCAGCAAATATCGCAGGCTATTACCTCTATCTTTGACATGAATGAACTTCTGAAGTTTGTTAATGACGTTATTATAGGCGTAATGGGTGTTTCTCACTCGACCATTGCATTGTGCTATGGCCCACAGAACAAGCTTAAGGTTCAGGTGTCAAGCATTTTTGATAAAAAAGATTTGGCAATAGTATCAGATTTTATTAATTGTGATATCCTGAAGCCTTCAACAGAGGGCGGGCATTCAATGATTGATAACGCAGTTACCGAAGAAGATTATCCCTTTACCAGAGGTCGTAACATTAAAGCTATGATTTGTGTTCCTCTATTAGCAAAAGGTAAAACCTTAGGTATTGTTCTGATTGAGCATAGCTTTAAAGATGCCTTTGATGATGAGAATATGAGGTTACTTGAGGTTATATCTCAACAGGTGAGTATTGCGATAGAAAACGCCAGATTATATCAGCAAATGCATGATTTGGCCACTCTTGACGGGCTTACCGGGGCATATAACCGTCTGTATTTTAATGATAAACTTCAAGAAGAATTTAAAAACGCTCAGGCAAAGGGACATGATTTATCCTTTATAATCTTTGATATTGACCATTTCAAAAAGTTTAACGATACATACGGCCACCTGTTCGGAGATCTGGTGCTTAAAACTCTTTCCTCATATATTATGAAAACACTTAGAAAAGAAGATATTTACGCCAGATATGGCGGAGAAGAATTTGTAATCTTAATGCCATACACCACTTTAGAACAGGCGAAAGAAAAAGCAGAAGACCTTAGAATGGGCGTTTCACAGCTTAATATTACCGATAGGGTTGTTTCTGCATCGGTTACAATTAGCGTAGGAGTATCAACGTACCCTGAGACTGCGGGAAGAGCGCAGGAATTGATAAGTACAGCTGACGATGCGCTTTATGAGGCAAAACATGCGGGCAGAAATCTTGTCCGGGTAGCTAAACCAAGAAATTAGAAAACCCCTTTCATTAGTTTTTTGTCTAACGAAAGGGGTTCACTTCATAAAGCAGGTTGTTAACTTCTTTATTTTTTTATTTCTTAGCCAATAACCTGAGATTCATGTTCCTCAACAATTTCTTTAACCTGAATTTCTTCATCAGGTGTCAGAATCTTCTCCAAGTCAAGAAGAAGTATTAGCTTCTCATTCATTTTGGCAACTCCTGATAGAAATCGTCTATCAAAATTTGTTAAGGACGGTGGGGTTTCAACTATCTCTTCTTCGGGAATACGTACGATTTCTGCAACACTATCCACAGTAAACCCTAAAAGATAATCATCCATTTTGACTATAAGAATTTTTGTGTTTTCGTCATTTTCCTTTTCCGGCATATTAAAACGTTTTCTTAGATTAAATACTGTCATTACCTTACCGCGGAGGTTTATCAGACCCTCTATAAAAGGTGGAGTGTTAGGCACCTTAAAAATCTCCTGAGGCTTTAATATTTGATAAATCTGCTTAATGCCGACCCCAAAGGCTTCATCGGCTATAAAAAATTTAACAAGCTGTTGAACGGCCATTATTATCCCTCCATTTTAGTATTCACTAATTTTTACCCACAATATTAACAGCGTAACAATTATTTCGATGTCTAGCTACGATAGGAGCCATTTATCTTCACATAATCATAAGAAAAATCACATGTCCATATTCTGTCGCTAAACTGCCCGCTTTTAAAATCAAGGGTTACTACTATTTCATCTTTTTTAAGTATATCGGATGCTTTACCTTCATCAAAGCTAAGACCGATACCGTTTTTACATACCATTAACTCACCTATAAAAATATCGACTAAATCAGGATTGAAACTAACTCCTGAATAGCCCGCAGCTGTAAAAATTCTGCCCCAGTTGGCGTCCTGGCCAAAAAAAGCTGTTTTTACCAAGGGGGACTTTGCAATTGCATTTAGTATAAGGTGAGCTGATTCTTTATTATCACAATGCTCAACCCTGATTTCTATTAGCTTGGTAGCCCCTTCTCCGTCTTTAGCAAGCATTTTTGCAAGAGTTATTGAAACTTCCAGCAATGCAGATACGAATGTTTTATAGTCTGAACCTTCTGAATTGATTGTTGCATTGCCTGCTTGCCCGTTTGCCATAATTACCAGTTGATCACAAACGCTGGTGTCACCATCAACTGATATACGGTTAAATGATTTATTCGCAACAGCCTTGAGGGCTTTATCCAGCAACTCCGGCGATATAGCAACATCGGTGGTAATAAGAGAAATCATCGTTGCCATATTGGGATGGATCATACCCGAACCCTTAGCCATACCTCCGATGGTTATTGTTTTACCGTCTATTTCAATGGTTTTCGATGCTTCTTTGGAGAAAGTGTCGGTTGTCATTATGGCCTGTGCTGCATGAAAACCGCCTTGATTGGATAATGTGGCAAAAGCTTCGTCAATTCCATGCTTAATTTTGTCCATTTCAAGCGGAAAACCAATAACTCCCGTAGAGCCTAACAGAACTTGCTCAGGACTGCAATTTATTAAAGAAGAGGCATATAGAGCCATCTGGGCAGCATCGTTATCTCCTCTGGAACCTAAACAGGCATTGGCACAGCCGCTGTTTATAACCATGGCTCTGGCATATCTGCTTTTTATCTTATCTCTGGTCCATAAAAGAGAATGGCCTTTAACCACATTAGTTGTAAATATACCCGCTGCAACGGCATCATTCTCAGATATAATCATAGCCAGATCTTTATTACCATTCTTCTTTAGCCCACAGGCAACTCCTGAGGCTAAAAAACCTTTTGGGGACGTTACACCTTTATTTATCATAATATTTTCCTCCGTATCGTTTTAATTTTAACTGAATTAAATAAGTTAGGCAATAATCTGATTGTCTTCTTTTAAATGTATTAAGATTGTGAAATAATACTTCTTTGACAGCTTAGCAGTTGAAGTAGGTCTCACTTGTGTGATATGCTTGTTATGCAGTTCTTAACATTGCGAACAGTAGATTTTACTTCGAAAATTATATCGAATTGGTATTTACTTGCAAAAGATTGTATCAAATGAGATAATCTATTGGAAGTGTTAAAATAATAGTACTGGAGTTGGAGATATGAACAGTAAACTCAAAGATGAATATACCGACAGATTGTTTGAAGCGATTTTAAATCTTGAAACTGTTGAGGAATGTTACAATTTCTTCGAAGATTTAGGTACTATTACCGAGATAAAAGCATTCGCTCAGCGCTTTGCCGTTGCGGGTATGTTAACAGAGAAAAAGACATATAAAGAAATACATGAGAAAACAGGTGCGAGTGAGGCAACGATAAGCAGAGTCAGCAGAGCTCTTAATTACGGAGCGGACGGTTATCGCCTTATTCTTGACCGATTAACAAAAAAGGAGTCTTAGTATGGGCATATTAGAAAAAATCTTTGGCAGTTACGCAGATAAAGAATTAAAGAGAATAAAGCCTATTGTTGATGAAATTGAGGCTATGGAGCCTGAAATAAAGAAACTAACTGATGCTCAATTAAAAGGAAAAACACAGGAATTCAAAAACCGATTGGCTAACGGAGAAACTCTTGATGATATTCTCCCCGAAGCCTTTGCTGTTGTTAGAGAAGCTTCAATAAGAGTGTTGGGAATGAGACATTTCAGAGTACAGCTTATAGGAGGTATAATACTTCATCAAGGCCGTATTGCTGAGATGAAAACCGGTGAGGGTAAAACTTTGGTTGCTACCTTGCCCCTTTATCTGAATGCCCTTACAGGCCAAGGAACCCATTTGATTACCGTAAACGATTATCTTGCCAAGTATCAGTCCGAATTAATGGGAAAGATTTATAATTTTCTTGGCCTCACGGTAGGTGTAATTGTCCATGATATGGATAACACCGAAAGAAGAAAGGCCTATAATTGCGATATTACCTATGGTACGAATAACGAATTCGGATTTGATTACCTCCGTGACAACATGGTGGTTTATAAAGAAAATATGGTTCAGCGTGGTTTACACTATGCAATTGTAGACGAAGTTGACTCAATTTTAATAGATGAAGCCAGAACTCCTCTGATTATTTCCGGCCAAGGTGAAAAATCTACCGATTTATACAAACAGGCAGATGCATTTGCACGAAGACTTTCCAAAATTGTTGTCAAGGAAACAGATGATAAAGAGCAGCTTGATGACAGAGAATATGATTATATAGTTGATGAAAAGGCTCATACTGCAACTCTTACATTAAGAGGCGTAGAAAAAGCTGAAAAATATTTTGGAGTAGAAAATCTCTCAGATATTGAGAATATGACAATATCCCACCATATAAATCAGGCGTTGAAGGCTCACGGCCTTATGAAGAATGATGTTGATTATGTGGTTAAGGATGATGAGGTTATCATTGTAGATGAATTTACCGGACGTCTAATGTACGGACGCCGCTATTCTGATGGCTTGCATCAGGCAATAGAAGCAAAAGAAGGGGTCAAGGTTGAACATGAAAGCAAAACCCTTGCTACCATAACCTTTCAGAACTATTTTAGAATGTATAAAAAACTCGCAGGTATGACAGGTACAGCTCTTACCGAGGAACAAGAATTCAGAGCCATATATAAATTGGATGTAATACCCATTCCTACGAATTTGCCTATTATAAGAAAAGACTATGACGATGTTGTCTATAAGTCTAAAAATGGTAAATTTGCGGCTGTTGTCCGCGACATACAGGAAAGTCATGAGAAAGGACAGCCGGTTTTAGTAGGTACAATATCCATAGAAACGTCAGAAATGCTAAGCGGTATTCTGAAAAAGCATGGCATAAAGCACAATGTTTTAAATGCCAAGTACCACGAAAAGGAAGCTGAAATTGTTGCCCAAGCAGGTAAATATGGTGCTGTTACGATTTCTACCAACATGGCAGGTCGTGGTACCGATATTATGTTAGGCGGTAATCCTGAATTCCTTGCAAAGCAGGAAATGAGAAAGCAAGGTATGGAAGAAGCATTGATTTCGGCCTCTATAAGCTTTGATGAAACCGATGATGAGCAAATTCTAAAGGCACGCCAAATTTTTAAAGAATTGAATGAAAGGTTTAAGAAAGAAACAGACAAGGAAAAAGAACAAGTTATCGCAGCCGGCGGTTTAAAAATTATAGGAACTGAACGGCACGAATCTCGTCGTATAGATAATCAACTTAGAGGCCGTTCCGGCCGTCAGGGCGATCCGGGTGAAACCCGCTTTTACATTGCTCTAGATGATGATCTTATGCGGCTTTTTGGCTCAGAACGCATGGAGAGAATGGTTAATGCATTGGGGCTTGACGAAGATCAACCCATTGAGGCAAAGCTATTATCCAATGCCATAGAAAGCGCCCAGAAGAAAATTGAAGGAATCAACTTCCAAAGGCGTAAAAACGTGCTCCAATATGATGATGTTATGAATCAGCAGCGTGAGATAATTTATTCCGAACGTGCAAAGGTATTGAACGGGGAAAATATTAAAGAATACATCATGAAAATGATAGATAATATCGCTGAGAATATCGTAAACATGTATTGCGGAGAAAGCGACATTCCGGATAATTGGGACTTAAAGGGGCTTGCTTCTTATGCAGAGAGTATTCTTTTACCAACAGGAACTCTGGATATTAAATCTATCGATCTTGAGACTGTTACAGCAAAGGATATAAAAGATGTTATAACCAATAAAGCTTATGCCTTATATGAAGCCAAGGAAGCTGAATTAGGCGAAGAGCTTATAAGAGAAATTGAAAGAAGGGCATTGCTCAGAAGCGTAGATGAAAAATGGATGGATCACATTGACGCCATGGATCAATTAAAGTATGGCATAGGTCTAAGAGCTTATGGGCAGCATGACCCTGTAATTGAATATAAACGTGAAGGCTTCGATATGTTCGACGAAATGATACGAAATATCCAGCAAGATACGGTTAAAATGATTCTCCACATAAAGAAAGAAAATATTGTTGTTAAACGTGAGCAGGTTGCCAAGCCTACAATGGCTTCTCATGGTGATGATGGAGTAAGAAGACCAAAGAAAAGAGAGGTTGCCAAGGTAGGCCGAAATGAACCATGCCCCTGCGGGAGCGGTAAAAAGTACAAAAAATGCTGTGGTACTAATGGGTAGATAAGCAATATAGACTAGTAGTAACCCATGGGCTTGATGTATCAGTAATAAGAGTGATACAATGATATTGGCAGGAATATCTAGATTATCGATATTGTTGGATAAATTAGGTTATTGGAGGGAATTATGCTGAACATTAATGAAGAACTGTTAAGATATGAGTTAATTGATGTAAAGAGCGTTGAAGAAAAAATCGGCATAATACCGGATGACATGAAGAATGCCATTGCCCTTTACAATAAGGCTTTGGACGATATACAAAACAAGAATGAGGATATAGCAGTTATTGCATTAAAAAAAGCCATTGCCATATATCCTGCGTTTTACGAAGCCATGAATCTTTTGGGGCTCTGTTACATAAGCTTGGGTGATGAAACCAACGCCAGACGTGTATTCAACAAAGTAATTAAAATGGAAGATAATAGCTTACGTGCTTCAAATTATTTAGACAAATTAGATGGCAAAGATTCAGAGGACGAAGAAAATAATAAAAATGTAAAGCACAAAAAACTTAAAAAGGCAACTAACGAAGCAGTATCATGGTTAAAAAGCGGACTTCTTTCCCAACAAAGCAAGCCGAATTACATAAAAAACATTTTGTTCTTTTTGTTAGGGGTTTTTGCAATGTGCCTTGTTTGGATTATCGTTCCCGCAAGCAGCCCTATCAATATTAATTTTGGAGATATTTTTAAGAAAACTGAGAATGCATCACCACAAGTGGCGAAGCTGGAAAAAGAAAATGCAGAGCTCAGTGACAGGCTAAAAGATGCTAATGAAGCATTGAAAATTGCCACAGAAAATGAGAAAGTGCTAAGATCTCAGATTGAGCAATATGCGTATTGGAGCGAAATACTTAGAAATTTACAAAAGCTCGCCGGCGAAGGGAAATATAGAGAAGTAGTTATTCAGATTGAAAGAGATTTGTCGGGGCTCGAGAAGCCAGAGGATATTGAATCAGAAATCAATGCCCTTAATAACGAATGTAAACCAAAGGCAGTTTCCCAGTTCTATGAGGAGGGAAGGGAAATATATAAATCCAATTCCAAAGCTAAGTCTGTGGAAACATACCAAAAGTCTGCATTTGAGTATAGAATGGCTATTAGTATAATTGAAGAGCTTGATTTAAAACCCAATATATTGACAAATGTTTATTATTACGGTGGAAAAGCCATAGCTTTATCTGAACATCCTACCAAGGAAGAGGCCGAAGCGGAGGCGCTGCGTTGCTTTAGAGTTGTAACTGAGGTTGCACCCAGATCTGAAATGGCATCCTACGCATGGGGTAGAATAAATGATCTGGAGTCTGGAAAAGCAATCAAACATTAAATGGTAACATCCGCCGAAAAATTCATAATTCAAAGATAAGTTAAAGGGGTTGTCCTATATGACAACCCCTCTATTTATTCTTAATAATCTGTTTGTATCGTAGTGTTTCCTAATTAAGACCTGAATAATCAAATGCTTAATTTATTTTGTAGCTAAAACCTTCTTAAGCTTAGCAAATCTGGGTAGTCCGTCCTCGATAGGAGGCTTAGATTCGCCTTCGATAAGAGGAAGAGCATAATCAATAAAATCCTGAGTTAGTCCGGTACCGTCAGCGGTAATCCACTCTCTTGGGATTTTCTTTTCTGTATTGGCAACCTCCGAGAGATTTACAAGTACGTAATTGCAGAAATACTTGCCGTTCTTTTCAGTTCTTTCATAAGCTACCATGTGGTCTGTGGTTCCTTCAACTGCATATTGAACAGCTTTTTGCCCTGCGGTGAAGGTTTCATCAACGTCAGTTTTTGAAGCCCAGTGAGCTGCGCATCTTTGTAACAAAGAGAACTCAATTGCACGGGTTTTGCATCCAAGCTTTTCCTTCAATACGTTTGCAAGTACCTGTGCTGTTCCGCCTAATTGAGCGTGTCCGAAGGAGTCCTTTGTGCTGGCAAGGTCTGAACCATACTCTGAAATATATTTACCGTTTTTGTCCTTAACGCCTTCTGATACTGCAACGATAAGCTTTCCGTTTTTGCTGTCATAAACCTTTTTGCAATCGGAAACAAATTTGTCCATATCGAACTCTAACTCAGGCAGATAAATAAGATCAGGGCCTGCACCTTTATATGAAGCAAGTGCGGTAGCCGCTGTAAGCCAACCGGCATTTCTTCCCATTACCTCAAGAACACAAACCATAGGTGTGTCATATACGCGAGCATCGTGATAAACTTCCATAGTTGATGTTGCTACGTATTTTGCTGCACTTGCGAAACCAGGGCAGTGGTCTGTAGCATAAAGATCGTTATCTATTGTCTTGGGAACGCCCATAACACGGCATTCATAACCGGATTTCTGCATAAATTTACTTATTTTATTGCAGGTATCCATTGAGTCGTTTCCGCCGTTATAGAAGAAATAACGGATATCGTATTTTTTGAAAACTTCAAGAATTCTTTTGTAATCGGTATCATCTTTATCAGGATCAGCTAGCTTATATCTTACTGAACCTAGTGCCGAAGAAGGTGTTGTTTTTAAAAGCTCAAGCTCTTTAGGGTCCTCCATCGACATATCGTAGAATTTTTCTTCGAGTATTCCGCGGATGCCGTTTGCGGCTCCATAGACTTTGGGGATACAATCAGTTTTAAGAGCTTCTGTAAAAACACCTGCTGCACTTGCATTAATAACAGATGTAGGTCCTCCTTACTGACCAAAGATTGCATTACCAACTAATTTTGACATATTTCCTACCTCCATTTTAAGATTGAACATATTTAGGGTATTTATTTTAGATGTATTTATCATTATGTTTTGACCAAAATTTATTATACATGATTGTTACTATAGTAACAAGCATGTTTCTATACATATCAAATTCAGCATACAAATAATTGTAGCAAATATCTATTAATGGTATAATTAATAGATTATATAGTTTATTAATAAGCAAGGGATGGCTTATAAATATGGACAAAAATATTTTGTTGAATATTAGAAATCGTTATATAAAAAATATCTTGTTAAAATCTATAGCTAAAGCTGATATTGGAGTCTTGGATATTATCGATGCAGATGATATGGCGATAAAACTTGACGCTTTTGGAGATTCTGTAGTTCTTGCTATTTTCGAAATTGTCGATAATAACATGAGTGCTGTAAGAGATATTATAAGTCAATTTAAGAAGATATGCCCATCTGCTCCGGTGATGGCGATAGTCTATAAGGATACTTCCGATATAGTCAAACATGCGATGAAACTGGGTGTTAAAGATATATTATTCCTAACAAAAAATATTGAAACCTACGAAGAAATAATACAAACAAGGATGGCACACCATTATAAGAATATAAATAAATTTCAGTTAAAGGATCCTTTATTATCTGAAATATATGATGAAAATATGTCTATTAAAGAGGCTTTAGGCATAGAACTGAAACGCGCGGTAAGAGGGGATTATTCACTTTCATTTATTATGGCATACCTAAGCGGTAATGATCCTAAGGCAGTTCAATCGATAGCCAATACAATCAAAAAGTTTATTAGGGATACAGATAAAATGTTTTTAGTGGACAACCGAACCTTTGTTATTGCATTTCCTTTTGTTGAAAAAATTCACGTTCCTACACTAGAGGAAAAATTCAGAGAAGCCTTTAAAAAAGAGGAGAAAAAGGTGGGAATTCATAAAAAACTCTGTCTTTACAGTTCCACTTTTCCGGATGACGGAGATAATCTTGAACAACTGCTTGACCGCTTAGAGAAGGGGATTAATAACAGTATGGTTATTAATAGCGTTCAAGCACCATTAAACTCATTTACTCAATCGGACATAGAAGACTACAAAAAGAAAATCAGACAGTATAAAAAGTTTTTTTGATATTTCATTTGTTGAATCTTTGATATCATAAAGGCCTTATCAATTAGGCAAATTTCCGCTTAAATATATTATATATTTTCTACTTGTTAGCAAATAAAAATATGATATAATATACACTGAACAGCCAGATTAAAAGGAACGAAGTTGCTTTTTCTGTGTATACAAAGTACATTATTTCATAAATTTCAAGGAGGGAATTGTATGGCAAGAAAAATGAAGACAATGGATGGTAATACTGCAGCGGCTCACGTCTCGTATGCATTTACCGAAGTTGCTGCAATTTATCCTATAACACCATCTTCAAACATGGCCGAATCAATGGATGAATGGGCAGCAGCAGGCAAAAAGAATATTTTCGGGCAAAAAGTTAAAGTTGTAGAAATGCAGTCAGAAGCAGGTGCGGCTGGAGCAGTGCATGGTTCTTTACAGGCAGGTGCTCTTACAACTACTTATACCGCATCTCAAGGGTTACTGCTAATGATACCTAATATGTACAAAATTGCCGGAGAGCTTCTACCCGGCGTATTCCATGTTTCCGCACGTGCTATCGCATCTCATGCACTTTCAATCTTTGGTGATCATTCCGACGTTATGGCTACCCGCCAAACAGGTTTTGCAATGTTAGCCGAAGGCAGCGTGCAAGAAGTTATGGACTTAGCTGGTGTTGCACATCTTTCAGCAATAAAGGGCAGAGTTCCATTTGTTAACTTCTTTGACGGATTCAGAACTTCCCACGAAGTTCAAAAAATTGAAGTATTGGATAATGAAGATTTTGCTAAACTTGTTGATTGGAATGCAATTGATGAGTTTAAAAAACGCGCTTTAAATCCTGAGCACCCGGTAACCCGCGGTACAGCTCAGAACCCGGATATTTTCTTCCAGGCAAGAGAAGCGTGCAATACATATTACGATGCTATACCTGATATTGTTAATGACTACATGAAGCAAATCTCAGAACTTACAGGTCGTGAATATAAGCCTTTCGTTTATTATGGCGATCCTGATGCAGAATATGTTATTGTCGCTATGGGTTCAGTTACAGAGACATGCGAAGAAGTTATTGACTACCTAAGAGCTAAAGGCGAAAAAGTTGGTGTTCTGAAAGTACACCTATACAGACCTTTCTCCTCAAAATACTTCTTTGATGTTATGCCTAAGTCAGTTAAGAAGATTGCTGTTCTTGACAGAACAAAAGAGCCTGGTGCAATTGGCGAACCACTATATTTGGACGTTAAATCACTTTATTATGATGTACCAAATAAACCTGTTATTGTTGGTGGCCGTTATGGACTCGGTTCCAAAGACGTAAAGCCGAACCAGATTTTTGCTGTAATTGATAATCTTAAGTCAGATTCCCCCAAAGACGGATTCACAGTTGGTATTGTTGATGATGTTACCAACCTTTCATTACCTTTAGGAAAAAGCATCAATACAGAAGATCCTAGTGCTATTCGTTGTAAGTTCTGGGGTCTGGGCTCTGATGGTACAGTTGGAGCAAACAAGAGTGCTATAAAAATTATTGGTGATAAAACAGATCTTTATGCTCAGGGTTATTTCTCCTATGACTCCAAGAAGTCTGGCGGTATAACCGTTTCCCACCTGCGTTTCGGTAAGGCAAAGATTCGTTCTACATACCTTATTGATGAAGCAGATTATGTTGCATGCCATAATCAATCATATGTTGGCAAGTATGATCTTGTTGAAGGACTCAAAAAGGGCGGCTCATTTGTACTTAACTGTCAGTGGAGCCCTGAAGAGTTGGAAGAGAAGCTTCCTTCAGATATAAAGAGATATATTGCTAATAACGAAATTAATTTCTACACTATTAATGCAACAGATATCGCTGTAGAAATCGGATTAGGAAGCCGTATTAACATGATTATGCAGGCAGCCTTCTTTAAGTTGGCAAAGGTTATTCCTCTCGATGATGCAGTTAAATACCTTAAAGATTCTATCGTTACATCATACGGCAAAAAAGGTCAGGCTATTTTGGACATGAACTTTGCTGCTGTTGATAGAGGTATTGAATCCTTAGTTAAGATTGATGTTCCTGAGAGTTGGAAGACTGCCCAGGATAGTGCTTCTGATGATCAAAATCAAGACAAGCCCGAATTCATTACTAAGATTATGGAACCTATGAATGCTCAGAAAGGCGACAACCTCCCTGTAAGTTCATTCAAAGGCGCAGAAGATGGCACATTCCCGGCAGGTACATCTGCTTATGAGAAGCGTGGTATTGCTGTTACCGTTCCGGAATGGCAGTCACAAAACTGTATCCAGTGTAATCAATGTTCATTGGTATGCCCACATGCAGTTATTCGTCCTTTCCTATTTAATGAAGAGGAAAAGAAGAATGCTCCTGCTACCATGACAACAATCCCTGCTCAAGGACCTCAGTTTAAAGGTTTAGAGTATAAGATTCAAGTTTCTCCTCTGGATTGTACAGGTTGCGGTAACTGTGCCGATGTGTGCCCTGCTAAGGAAAAAGCACTTGTTATGAAGCCTTTTGAATCACAGAACCAGGAGATTGAACACTGGGATTATGTTACAAAGAATGTTACCTATAAAGATAACCTCGCTCCTAAAACTACTGTTAAGAACAGTCAGTTTGCACAGCCACTGATTGAGTTTAGTGGTGCTTGCGCTGGATGTGGTGAAACACCTTATATTAAGGCTGTTACGCAATTGTTTGGTGAACGTATGATGATTGCCAACGCTACAGGATGTTCATCCATCTGGGGTGGTTCTGCTCCTGCGACAGTATATTGTGCAAATAGGGAAGGCAAGGGTCCTTCATGGGCAAATTCCCTCTTTGAAGACAATGCAGAATTTGGCTTAGGTATGTTCCTCGGTGTTAAGCAAATTCGTGAAGGCATCGAGATGCAAATCAATAACCTTATTGCTTTGGACGTTCCCGCAGAACTCAAGGCTGCAGGTGAAGCATGGATTGCTAATAAGGATGACGGCGAAGCTTCTAAGAAGGCTTCTAAGGATCTTTGCGATGCACTGGACAACTTTAAACCATGTTGCGATGAATGCACAAAGATTGTTGAGTACTTAAATAAAAACCGTGATCATTTTGTCAAGAAGTCACAATGGATTCTTGGCGGTGACGGTTGGGCATATGATATCGGATACGGCGGATTGGATCATGTATTAGCATCCGGGGAAGATGTTAATGTTCTGGTATTCGATACCGAGATTTACTCCAATACCGGTGGTCAGGCTTCTAAGGCTACTCCTACCGCTGCAGTTGCGAAGTTTGCTGCATCCGGAAAGCGCATTAAGAAGAAAGACCTTGGTATGATTGCTGCTACATACGGTTATGTATATGTTGCTCAGGTTGCTATGGGAGCTAACATGAATCAGTTCATGAAAGCTATTCAGGAAGCCGAAGCTCATAAGGGTCCATCCCTGATAATCGCATATGCACCTTGTATTAACCATGGTATTAAGGGTGGAATGTCCAGAACCCAGACCAGAGAAAAACTGGCTGTTGAGTCAGGCTACTGGCATCTGTGGCGCTATGTTCCTGCACTAAAGGAACAGGGTAAGAATCCGTTTATTCTTGATTCAAAGGATCCCACAGGAAGCTTCCAAGACTTCATAAACAGTGAAGTTAGATATACATCATTGAAGCAGACCTTCCCCGATGTGGCTCAAGAGCTCTTCGAAGCTGCTGAGAAGAATGCAAATGAAAGACTTGCTGGCTACAAGAAACTAGCTCAAGGTTAATAATTAATAATATTAAGAGGGTTGCCTATAAAAGGCAGCCTTCTTTTTTTGCACTTTTGTTTCTGGGATTTCCTTTCTTTTTTCCAATAATAAACTGAT
>JAAYNX010000061.1 GCA_012520615.1 Clostridiaceae bacterium
TGACGGCCATGGACGGCCTAATGCCGCGGTGCCACGGATGGCCACTCAATTATATCACTTTACCATATATTAGTTAAGATTTCCAAGCAAGAGATCCGAAGTGAATAAAATCTGAGAAGGTTTTTATTATATCTCTCTTCTTCCTTCTAGAGATTTATACAAAGTCACCTCATCGGCGTACTCTAAATCCCCGCCTACAGAAATACCCTGAGCTATACGGGTGGTTTTTACTCCAAGCGGCTTTAATATTTTTGATAGATAAACCGCTGTAGCCTCACCCTCAACAGTTGGACTGGTGGCCAAAATCACCTCAGAAACCTTCCCGTTTGCTACTCGTTTGATTAATGACTTAATATTAATATCATCGGGGCCTGTGCCATCCAGAGGCGAAATAAGGCCGTTTAAAACATGATAAAGGCCTTTGTATTCTCTAACCCGCTCCATCGCAACTACATCCCTTGGGCTTTGAACCACACAAACAACAGCATGATCGCGCTTTTCCGAACCACATATTCGGCAGGGATCAGTATCTGTAAGGTTGTGGCATACTGAACAGTCTTTGATTTTTCGTTTAGCCTCAACCAAAGCTTTGGCAAAGCCCACAACTCTATCCTCTGATAAGTTCAGAACATGAAAAGCAAGCCGCTGAGCAGTCTTTCGACCAATGCCCGGCAGCTTTTCAAACTCTTCTATTAATTTTTGTACTGGTAAAGCAAAGTAATCCATTTAGAATAACCCCGGGATATTTCCCAAACCTCCGGCAACACCGCCCATAGCATTTTTAGCAAGCTCATCAGCCTGTCTCAGGGCTTCGTTTACTGCCGCAAGAACCATATCCTGCAAGGTCTCAACATCATCAGGGTCAACTGCTTCTTTAGAAATACGAATCTCGCGAATCTCTTTTGAACCAGTAGCTACTACCGTAACCGCTCCTCCGCCCACAGTAGCTTCCACAGTTTTATCGGCAAGCTCCTCCTGAGCCTTGGCCATGTCCTGTTGCATCTTTTGGGCTTGCTTCATAAGATTATTTATATTTCCCATGCCACCCATACCCATAGGAAATCCACGCTTTGCCATATTAACTTCTCCTCCGCTAAAATTAAACTCATTTATTTAGTCAGTTATATTATAAAGCATTTTTAATTGGTTTAATACCCCATTCTTTCATATGTTATTATGAACATCCGGCCAAGGTGTCTTTTGCTCACGTATTTCTCAGGAGAATTTACAGGAATATTTTGTTGTGGGTACAAAGGATATTAGCATTGACCCCTGACGTTATTTATTTTACCTTTTGATTCTCATATGATAAAATTACCATGTTATGGTTAGTTGTATGATTTATTATAATGCTTCTCTAATTATCGAGGTATTAATAAATGCTGCGAAACATAAAGTACAAAATTAGAAAAATATATCTTGATTCAAAGCTTAGTACAAAGATTCTTACCTTCTACACCGGAGTGTTACTTTCCTCCGTTATTTTAAGCGCCTTTATCTATCAGAATATTTATAATAATACAATGTCCCAAAAAGTCAGTGAAGTCTCTGTTCAAACGCTATACTCCATCAGTTCCAATATTCTGTCAATGATTGAAAATGCAAAGAATCTGTCCAAAGTAATTATTACAAGTGATGAAATACAACAGCCGTTAAATCAAATAGCTTCAGACCCTTCCTCATCTTCAGACGCCGAATCCCAACGCATTATGAATACCAATATCTCAAAGTTTATTGAAGCCTTCCCCTTTATCTCATCAATTTATATTTATGATAGTGAAAGCCAGCGATACGGTATAGACAAAATGCATTTAAAAACTCTCACAATAAAAGATATCTCCGATGCCAATTGGTATCAGGATGCCATTGATGCCAAGGGAGGCTTTATACTGAAGCTCAATGCAGGCGGCATATACGGCGAAGCCTCCGAATATAAATATATTTCACTTATAAGAATAATAAATGATATCTATACCCAGAAGCCCTTGGGAGTATTCATAATGAACATCTCTGAAGACTCTTTTGTGAATTCCTATGAAGAAATTTTAAATAGGTATAGTACCGATATTATGATTTTAGACGATCAGGGCCAAACAGTGGTGGACTTTAGAAACGACCAGCCTCCACAGCTTAATAAACTTCTTGCCGAGAATTCGGAAAGCAGCAAATCAATGGTTCAGGATATTAACGGGAGGGAATATCTGGTTTCCCTTCTAAATATGCAAAAATACAATTGGAAGATTATTAGCACCATGCCTTTTGACGAACTTTCAAAGGAATCCGCAACATTTAACGCAACTGCTTTTTCCATACTTGCATTTAATGCCTTTTTGATGTTCTTAGGCTCAATTGCCATATCCCGCATGATTACAATTCCTATTAAGAAGCTTTTGGCGGCCATGAAAGGTGTGGAAAACGGCGAATTTGTGGAAGTGCAAATTGATGCCGGCAATGACGAAATAGGCAGTCTCAGAGATGCATATAATATTATGATTACCGAAATACAAAACCTAATCAAAAAGGTCGTGTCTGACGAAAAAACCAAACGGAAAGCCGAACTGGACGTTTTGCAGGCACAGATTAAACCTCATTTTCTCTACAATACTTTTGATTCTATCAGCTCCTTGGCTTTGTCCGGGGAAAACGAACAAGTTTATAAAGTAATGAAGGCTTTGGGAAGCTATTACAGAATCAGCCTGAGCAAGGGAAGCGAGGTTATTACCGTAGCAGAGGAAATAGAAGTAGTAAAAAATTATATGGCCATACAGCGTGTAAGATACGGTGATATTTTCAATATGCATTATGAAATTGACGAAAAAACAACCCAGTATAAAATTCTTAAGCTAATTTTGCAGCCACTGGTTGAAAATTCTCTATACCACGGAATTAAACCCAAAGGCGAAAAGGGAAATATATACCTAAGATGCCGGAAAAAATCAGACTATATTGAAATACAAGTTGAAGATGACGGTGTAGGAGCCGATGAAACAACTATTTCTAAGATTTTGGATAGCAGCTACCCGGCCAGTTCAAAAACCAGCTTCGGCTTAAGGGGAACCAGCGAGCGGCTAAGTATTTTTTACGGTATAAAAAATCCCTTATCCATAAAGAGCACATATAACGTAGGTACTACGGTAACCATCCGTATTCCGGTAGAAAGGAAGGAATAAAATGCATGACGGTTTGTTAAAAGTCCTAATTGTAGACGACGAACATCTGGTAAGAAATCTTCTTAGGCATTGCCTCGACTGGGAAGAAATCGGGTACCAAATTGTTGGTGAAGCTTCAAACGCCCATGAAGCCTTGGATTTGGTTGAGCAACTTAGGCCTGATGTCATTTTTACCGATATTTATATGCCTTTTATGGATGGTCTGGAATTCGGCCGAATAGTTTTTGAAAGGCATCCGTATATTAAAATTATAGTGCTTACCGGATATGAAGAGTTTGAATATGCCAAAAAGAGCGTTAAAATAGGAATTTCCGATTTTTTATTAAAGCCCATAAATGATGATGAAATCCGCAAAGTCTTAGTCAACTTAAAGGAAAAAATTGAAGCAGACCGCCATCAAACAGCCGAGTATGACCGTATGAAAAAGCAGTTGGAAGATAATTTGCCATACTTAAAAGAAAGGCTGTTAAATAAATTAATTCATAATTCTTACACATATAAGGACATAAAACAGCAATTAGAATATTTTAAAATAATCCTAAATCCCTCTTATGTGCAAATTGCAACTATTGAGCCTTCTTGGTCAGAAACATCCAATATCCCCGGAGAAGAAGAATATTTAATGCTAAATATGCAATGCATCGAATTGGTTACAAAATACTTCCGTGACGACGATTTTGTCACTGTTTTTTTTGATAGCAACCAGAATATTATCATACTTAACTGTGAACCTGATATTGATTTTTCCGATTGTTTAGAAGCTATCCGGACTTTGCTTATAAACAAGCTTAAGTGTCAAGTCAGCATCGGTGTTGGAAATACCTATGATACTGTGACTAGAATAAAAACCTCCTACAAGGAAGCCTGCGATGCTTTAAACTATAAAATAATTGCCGGAAAAAATCAGGTTATTAATTATAATGACATAAGTTTTTCGTATTCAAAAGCTTATAATACTATGCAAAATGATAATCTTGACGGTTTGGCCTTCAATATAAAGGCGGGCTTAAAGAAAAAAGCATCTGATTACATTGAAGCGGCATTCAGTGAAGAGAACCTCAGTGGAAATGGTATTAACATAAACTCTATAAGAGTTCTGGCTTCCAGCATTATTTCTGTTGTTTTAAATGTTATAACCGAGTTGGAAATTGAAATACCTGTTATTTTCTCTGATAATCAGCCTTTTGAACAAGTATTTAAAATAGATACCCTACCCGAAATGAAGAAATACCTGTTGAAACTTACCGGAGCAACAATAAACACTATTTTGAGCATACAGAATAAAAAAGTAAATCAGGTAATAGAGGACATAAAAGAATATCTGCATAATAATCTCTCCCATCCGGAATTATCTCTGTCCAATACCGCCAAGAGGTTTTATATGAATGCAAGCTATCTTAGTCGCATTTTCAAGCAGGAAACCGGCTTTACCTTTGTAGAATATCTTACCAAGATTCGCATGGATAAAGCTATAAAGCTAATAAAAGAAACAAACCTAAAAGCTTATCAGGTAGCCGATGAGGTAGGCATTTCAAACCCCCATTATTTTAGTATTTGCTTTAAAAAATGGACCGGTGTATCAATAAACGACTTTAAAAAGGCTAATACTTAAATAAAGTAAAATTTTTGAACTTTTTAGAAAAACCACTTAATTCATTGTTTCCTCCGAACACATTATGATTTATATATGTGGCGGTAACAAAGATTTACCGTAAAAATTTATAGGAGGAATACAATGAAAAAGTTTTTGGCCATCCTTACAATTCTAGCCCTTATGCTTGGAATGGCTGCATGCGGAGCTGCTCCAGCAGAGAACAGCGCATCTCCATCAGCTCCTCAAGATCCAAGTCAAAATCCATCTTCTGGCGAACCCACAGCAGAACCCGTAACTTTAAGAATGATTACATGGGTTCAAGAGTCTAACGAACAGGCAATTGCAAACCTGAATGCCGCATTTACAGCTAAATACCCCAATGTTACTTTTGTTGTTGATACCGTTGGTGCAAACGACTATCCTACTCTGTTAAATAGCAGAATTACGGCCGGTGATGTAGACATCTTGACATACATTTCAGCTTTTGATACATATCCACAGGATTTTACAAGGGGAGTCGATAAGCCCGCATGGGAAACCTTTATTCTTGGCGGAAGCTACCTTGATATTACCGATCAACCCTTTATTGCTAATTGGGATCCGGGAATGATTAATAATGCCGTATCCTACAAGGGCAGAGTTTATGGTCTTGACATGGGTGCTGTCGGGTATAACGGAGTATTCTATAACAAGACTATGTTTGAAGAACACGGCTTTGAAGAACCGGGAACATGGGCTGAATTCGAGACTATATGCAATACTTTGAAGGCAAAAGGAATTACTCCTATCACTGTAGGAGGAAAAGATCAATGGCCGCTTACCTCTGTCGGTGTAAGCGGAATCGTCGGTGCCTGTGAAAAAGACTTTACCGCATTTGCAAAAGGTCTTTGGGAAGGCACAAGAAAGCTTAACGATGAACAATCCATGAAAATCTGGAATAGATTTGAGCAATTAGTTGGCTGGTTAGAACCAAACGCTATGGCAATTTCATACGGCGATGCTCCCGGCAGATTGGTAGCCGGAAAAGCTGCTATGATGATTGACGGAACATGGAACTCATCGGCAATAGAAGCTCTTGATCCAAACTTTAAGTATGGCTACTTCCCCTTCCCCGGAGATGTAGACGGCAATCCCAATCAATTACAAGGTAAGTATGATATGCAATTCAATATTTATGCCAAGTCTCCAAACGTTGAATGGGCGCTTAAATACTTTGAATTCCTTTCTCAGAAAGAAAACTACGGTCCTTTTGTGAGTGCTCTGGGCTTCTTCCCAACAATGCCCGGCGTAGAATCTACCAATGCGTTTGTTAACTCTCTCGCAGACAAAAACGTAGCCTTCATGCCTTCTTGGGAGAAAAATATTGTTTTCCCGAAGGGTGTAGGACAATATGCCACAGGTCAGTTGTTCAACATTAACCACCTTAAAGCACTGGGCGGCTCAGTTGAAAACGTGAAAGCACTTGCTGATCTTGCTCAGCAGGATTGGGATGCCGGTTTGGCAGCTGCTAAATAAAACATCAATTTAAACTAATTATGCAAATTCTTGTACCGAAATTATTCAAGTTTAGCGGCTGTTGCCTGCAACGATTTAGCGCTCCGTGAAAACATCCGGTTTTCAAGTCGCGCTCGCTACACAATCCATGTTTCGCTTTAAATCGTAGCAGGCACGCCGCTTAATCTCGATTTACTTTCACACAGTCAGGCATATAATCCGGTACAAGAATTTGCGATAAAGTGAGGGTGATAATATGCAGCAACAATTGGCGAAGTCCGCTTTTCCTAAATGGGCATTAGTTTTGGGAGTCTTACCCGCTGTTTTCTTACAGGTAACGATGGGTCTTATCCCTTCAATTACGACTTTTATACTTTCGTTTACCGACATAAGCGGCGTGGCAGGTGTCCCTTGGAAGTTCATAGGCCTTGATAATTACAAAGAGTTTTTCTTCCAACAAAGCTCAAGAGATTTAATAACTGTGTTAAAAAACACCGTTATATTTTGTGTCGGAGTTACCGTAATTCAGAATGTAATAGCGCTTTTTATTTCACTGGCGCTTAACAGCAAAATGGTAAAAGGCAGGGGATTTTTTAGAGCGGTTATTTTTCTCCCCGTTGTACTTGGTGTTTTGGTAACATCCTTGGTTTGGCTCAATACATTAAACCCTTTAGAGGGTCCCGTAGCTAAATTCATCGCATTGTTCGGTCTTAGCAGCGGATTTTTTACTTCTACAAATTCTGCTCTTGCTTGCGTTATCTTTACGCAAGTATGGATGGCAATGGGATATTCCATGGTTATTAATCTGGCGGGACTTCAGTCGATTTCAAACGATTTATATGAGGCCGCCGAAATAGATGGAACAACAGTTTATCAAAAATTCAAATATATTACCCTCCCGTTGTTATGGCCAACAATCAATGTGAACATTATGCTTGCTATAATTGGCTCATTACAGTCCTTCCAGGTCATTTTGTTTACCACCGGGGGCAGGAATATAGCAACCCAGACACTTTCGGCAAGAGTTGTGTATTATGCTTTTAATATTAACGCCGGCTCGGGCATAGCTGCCATGAGACAGGGTTATGGTGCTACATGGGCAATGGTTTTGTTTGTATTCATATTTATTGCTACGCTAATTTATCAGCGCGCTGTTAAAAGGAGGGATGAGTTGACATGAAAAAGAATATTCCTTTGAAAATCATAATTTATGTGTTTATCGCTATATTGATGGTAATTTATCTTTTCCCTCTTTTTTATGCCTTTAATACCTCCATACGAACTAAATTGGAGTATATGTCCAACCCTACTGCCATTGCAAAATCTTTTCATTGGGAAAACTATGTTCAGGCATTCAAAAAGGCTAATTTATCAGCATATATAGGAAACAGCGTCTTTTACACCGTGGTTTGTACGACTACATCTATACTGATGGCTATTTTTTTGGCATTCCCTATTTCCCGGAATTACCTTAAATTTGGTCCTGTTTTACTCGGGCTTTTTATGATAGGAATGTTTTTACCAGACGGTACGATTCCCCAATTCCAGATACTTCTAAAACTCGGTTTGTATAATACCCGCTTAGGGTATATGATAGGCGGTGGAGGAACCCCGCTGCTTATGTTCTATGTGTACATCAAGGGTATACCCAAGGAATTTGACGAAGCCGCTTCGCTAGATGGCTGTGGATACTTTCGGTATATATTCAAAATATTGATTCCACTTATGAAACCGGCGGTTGCGTCTATGGCAATTGTTACCGCAATTAGTGTTTGGAATGATATAATAAGAGCAATCATTTATTTATCCAACAAAGAACTATACCCCATAACAAGGGGCTTATATGTCTTTCAAGGGCAATACCAGGTTGATATGACGCAGCAAATGGCAGCATTGATTATGGTCGCTTCTCCGATAATTATTTTATACATATTCCTTCAAAGGTATATTGTTGACGGTATTGTAGCCGGTGCGGTAAAATCTTGAGTCAGCTTGATATAGAGCAGTAGAGAGGTGCCTTAATGAAAAATATGAAATATTACTTAAAGCTAACTTTTATTATAGGTATGATTTTAGTCCTTGCTGCTTGTAATACTCAAAATGCTGTTTCTGTACCCAATTCGACTGTTCCGGAGGTTAGTAGCGTTACTACCGGGGAAGAACCGATAACTCTGAAGCTTTGGCACATATGGGTAACAAGTTCAGACTCTAACAAAAGACCTTTTGAGAAAGCTTTGAAGGATTGGAATGACGCCAACCCCAATATACAAATTGTAACAGAAGCCACTGAAAGCGAAGCATATAAAATAAAGATTCGTACCGCAATTGCCGTAAACGAAGCACCTGATATATTTTTTGGGTGGGGGGCCGGTTTTGCCAAACCGTTTGTGGAATCGGGCAAAATCCTTGCCCTTGACGAATATCTAACTCAGGATACTCTTAATAGTATTATCCCGGGTAGCCTAGAAAACTTTACTTACAACAATAAAATATATGCATTACCAACTTTTTTGATTGCCGGTATCTTTTATTGCAATCAAGAGCTTTTCGATAAATACGATGTAAGTATTCCCAATACCTTCGATGAGCTTATTGAGGTTGTTAAAGTATTTAATAACAATAAGATTACTCCCATGGCTGTAGGTCTTAGAGACGGCTGGCCGGGTATATTCTATCAAAATATTCTGGCAATCAGAACTGCCGGTGTTGATAAATGCATATCAGCACTTAATAAGGAAACTTCCTTTTATCAGCCCGAATTCATTGAATCAGCACAAAAGCTAAAAGAATTGATTGATGCAGGCGCCTTCTACAACGGCAGTATTCAGCTGACCCAATACGAAGCCGAAAGCACCTTCTTAATGGGAAAGGTACCCATGTACTACTGCGGAAGCTGGTCAGCCGGCTCTATGGACAGAGAAGACTGCCCTGTTAAAGGAAAAGTGGTAGTTAAAAACTTTCCGGTTTTAACTGGTGCAACGGGAGATAATAACGGTTTTCTTGGAGGGGCTATAGATAATTTTATGATTAGTTCTGCTACAAAACATAAAAAAGAAGCCGTATCGGCAATGGTTGAGATTTGCCAAAACTTAAGTAAAGAAAGCTATCTTTCCGGTGCTGGGATTCCGGCTTGGTATGTAGACGTTAACAGTAATGAAGTTAGTCCTCTCTCTGCAAATATTTCTGAATTATTAAGCAAAAACGACGGCTTTGTTTTGGCATGGGACACCTTCCTTACAGGCGAAGATGCACAAACACATATAGATTTAGTGTCTGATATATATTCAGGAAAAATCACTCCTGAAAAATTTGCTATGGAAATGCAAAGATTAAACACCTCTTCTCAGGACAGCAGCATTGATCAACAGAATAATCAATAATCTCTTGTTTAAAGTATTTGAAAGGTTTTCATTCATATGAATAAATTTATAAATTCTGTAGAATATCTTCACAAAGATGGACTATTTCGTCTTTGTGACCCTTCTAATATACATGAGCTTTACTTTCCCCTGTGTAATGAAGCAGGGCTGATGTCTTCCGTAACGCCTACATTGCATGGTGATATAAAGGCTGATCAGGATCACTTTGTAACGGCACCGGTGACTGTTGAGGACCTGCATAGCACCAAATCGGCAAGAAACTTTTGGCTTTATATTAAAGGTGAGGGGGCAATATCTGTTACTGGCAATTCAGCTAGGCAAAACAGCCTCCGTTTCACAGACAAAGATAAATCCGAAAGGATTATTGAAGCAGGGCCTCTATGGCACAAGCTAATTTACAAAGAAAAAGAACTTGGTCTTTTATGCGAAATACTAAGCTTTGTTCCGGCTAATGAGGACAAAGCCGAGATTACGGTTGTAAGTATAATAAATCAGGGCTATAAAACTATCTCGTATACACCTACATCTGCCATTCCTATTTATGGCAGGTCAGCCGAAAACATCCGTGATCACAGACATGTAACCTCATTAATAAACCGCTTGAAAGTAATAGACGGCGGCATCATGGTAAAGCCTGTTATTCGCTTTGATGAAAGAGGACATAAGTATAACGACACAATCTATTACAGTCTTGGTGCGGAGGGCAACGGATCGCTGCCTAAAGGGGTTTTCCCTTCTGTTCATGGTTTTATCGGAGCTACCGGTTCCTTTGATTGGCCTGAAGCGGTGGTACGTAATAAAGTTCCGGATATAGCAACCCCCGAAAACATCGACGGAATGGAATATGTTGCAGCACTTCGTTTCCAAGAACATGATCTTAAGCCCGGTGAGAAAAAGGATTACATACTAGTTACAGGAATCTGCAGCCATGAGTCCGAAATCAGTAAAGTATTTAAACAGTACAATACGGCATTAAAGGCTTCAAAAGCCCTTAACGAAAACAAAGATTACTGGAATGATTTAGCCAGCCGTATTTCCTATGAATCAGGCATAGAGAATTTTACACCGTGGATGAATTGGGTCAGCCTTCAGCCGGTATTTAGAAAAATTTATGGTTGCTCATTTCTCCCCTATCATGACTATGGTAAGGGAGGAAGAGGCTGGCGTGATCTTTGGCAGGATTGTCTTTCTTTAATTTTGCAAAACCCGGCTAATGTAAGGCAGCTTTTAATAGACAATTACGCTGGGGTGCGTGTGGATGGAACTAACGCTACCATTATTGGCTCTAAGCAAGGAGATTTTAAGGCCGACCGAAACAATATTCCTAGGGTGTGGATGGATCACGGAGCGTGGCCTTATTTGACTACAAAACTCTATATTGATCAAAGCGGTGATTACGCGCTGCTATTTGAAAAGCAATGTTACTTTAGGGATGCGCTGATTTTCCGTGCTGCGAAGAAGGATGAAGTTTGGGTTTTTGAAAACGGTGTCAAGCTAAAATGCAGTGACGGTTCAACCTACGAAGGTACAGTTTTTGAGCACATTTTAGTCCAGCATCTTACAAGCTTTTTTAACGTCGGCGAACACAATATCATACGATTAGAAGGTGGCGACTGGAACGATACTATTGACATGGCCAAAGAAAGAGGCGAAAGTACGGCCTTTACCGCATTGTACGGATGCAATCTTATAGATATGGCTGATCTTATTTTAGAAGCATCCGAACGGCTGAATTTTAATGAAATTGAGATTTTCTCTGAGCTTGCGCAGCTTTTAGATACCCTCTTCCAAATAAACGAGGAAAATCTATATCCTATTTATAGCGAAAACACCAGCTGCCAAAATCAAAGCCAACAAACGGATTTCGAGTTGTCTCGTTATGACAGCATTTCATATAAGACAGATGTTCTTAATAAATATCTTGAAAGCATTAGCGGCAGTCTTTCGGGAAACCAGACCCTTATTAGCATAAAAGATTTGGCTAATGATTTAAGGGCAAAAGGAAATTGGATTATCAATCATATCAGAAAAAACGAGTTCATTACTACCAAAGACAATAACGGCTTTTTTAACGGGTACTATAATAATGACGGAGTAAGGGTTGACGGAGAATTTCATGACGGTATTCGAATGAACCTTACGGCTCAAGTGTTTACCACTATGTTTGGCCTTGCAAGTCAAGATCAAGTTAAGGCAGCATATCTTTCCTGCAAGAAGTATCTTAAAGATCCGGTAACAGGCGGATATAGATTAAACACTCCTTTAGGACCAAACCAATTGAATTTTGGCAGAGGGTTTGCGTTTGCCTATGGGGAAAAAGAAAACGGCTCTACCTTCTGTCATATGGCAGTAATGTATATGAATGCTCTTTACAGAAGGGGCTTTGTTAAAGAGGCTTATGACATATTTACATCTTTATACGAGCTTTCCAACAATACGGCCGTTTCGGGTATATATCCGGGG
Organism: Clostridiaceae bacterium; assembly: GCA_012520615.1. Classification (GTDB taxonomy): domain Bacteria; phylum Bacillota; class Clostridia; order DSM-8532; family DSM-8532; genus DTU059. Next base: position 12,102 of record JAAYNX010000061.1, read on the forward strand.
ATTCCCGAGTATTTTAACGCTAAGGGCAAAGGGCTGTATACATATCTTACAGGCTCGGCAAGCTGGTTGTTGCTTACCGTCCTTACCCAGATGTACGGGGTTCGAGGAAAAGGTGGGAATCTAATTATTGAACCTAAGCTTGTGCGAGAGCAGTTTAAAAAAAGCGGAAACAGCTCGGTGAGTACCAACTTCAGAGGCAAAGATATCAAAGTCATTGTTTTTAACCCCTACCAATTAGATTACGGAGAATATGCCATTGCCAAAGTCACCATTAACGGTGAAGCTTTTAATGTACACAATAAATATCCTGATAGTGTGGAGATACCTTCCTCTGCACTAGAGCAAATGCTAGGTAAAAAGCTTAATATTGAAATTATTTTGAGTTCAAAAGATTAACAAAAGAAGGAGGAGCTTATGAGTTCTTTGCTAAAGAAATTTAGAAAAGGATGTTTTATAAGTATAGTATTAATGAGTATATTAACAGGTTGCATTGATGCAGGCAACGAAAATCCAAATACAAACAGCGTTGAAATTAATAATGGAAGTACCCAAAAGACTAATAATCAAACCCAAAAAAATGATTGGAAGCTTATTTGGTGCGATGAATTTAACGGTAAAAACGGTGAATCTGTAGACCCGGAAAAATGGGTAATTGAAATAGGAAACAATAATGGATGGGGCAACAAAGAATTGCAATACTATACCGGAAACACTGATAACCTTTCTATTCAGGACGGGAGCCTTGTTATCAAAGCCTTACAACAGGAAATGGAGGGCTTTGGATATACTTCGGCCCGAATCAAGACAAAAGAGAAGTTTGCTTTTAAATACGGAAAAATTGAAATGAGTGCAAAACTTCCCTATGGTCAGGGTATATGGCCTGCATTTTGGATGCTTGGTTTCGATATTGATACTGTCCCCTGGCCTGATTGCGGCGAAATAGACATTATGGAATTCATAGGAAGAAGTCCAGACACTATATATGGCACATTGCATGGACCTGAATACCATGGAGCAATGGGGATTCAAGGTTTCATTTGCCATGGGGTAGATATTCATAACGATTTTCACACCTACGGCGTTGAATGGGATTCCGAGAGCATACGCTGGTTTTTTGATGGGAAACTCTATCATACAGTATTAAAGGAAAAAATGCCCACCACCTATACTTGGGTTTACGACCGAGAGTTTTTTATCCTGCTGAATCTGGCGGTTGGCGGCGAATGGCCTCTATACCCCGATGACACCACCCAATTCCCCCAAAGCTACATTATCGACTACGTACGCGTATATCAATAATCCTGTTCTATTCGGGGATCATTAGAAACTATCTCTTCAAATATTGATAATGATTCCGGTGGTATTAATGTAATAGATAATTAGCATTATTTTCAATTATATTCATTATACTTAATATATGCCATTGTAAAGGCAGGGGATGTAAAAATTACTTTTACAAATCTAATAGCTGAAATGTGTTCTTTTTATACTCCCATTATGACTACAAAAAGGCACTTGGGGTATTGTCCCTAAGTGCCTATATGCCTACGAAATAAATAATATTCAAAAAATAAGTCAGATTTTACCATACTCAACTTTGTAACAGTGTACCTACAGGGAGTCACTTTAGATTGTCCCCTCGTATTATCCGCACTTGGAGTATCCGCAGCTTCTGCAGACTACGCAGCCTCCCTCATGTTCTACGTCGCTGCCGCACTCGGGGCAGGATTTTATATTTTTACCTTGGTCGAAGGTTTTTGCCGTAGGCTTTGGTGTACTTAAGTTTGCAGTATCTATTGTCACCGCAGCATTCTTTTCACTGTGTCCGTTTCTGTGATTCATAACCTTCTGAATCAAACGCCCTATTGCATCAGGACATGACAATACCTTAAGACCTTTTTGACGTATAGTAGACGGACAGCGTATTCCTTTAAGCTGTTCTACAATAGCCTCTTCATCAACTCCTGCTCTTAGTGCAATAGATACTAAACGGCTTGTGGCTTCGGACTGTGATGGGCAGCCCCCTGCACGGCCAGTATTTGTAAACACCTCGCATATGCCGTTTTCATCGTAATTAACTGTAACATAAAGATTCCCGCAGCCAATCCTGAATTTCTCAGTAAATCCGGTGGTAACTTCGGGTCTCGGCCTTGGTTTAATGTTCTTGTACATTATTTCACAGGCTTCATTACAATCTTCACAGGCCGAGTTACAGCTAGGATACGCTTCCTTTTTCTCATCCTTTTCTTTACCGTTTACACTGCCGATATTCAATACCTGCATATCACGGCTACCATCCCTGTAAATAGTCACCCCTTTGCAGCCTGTACGGTAAGCTAATTGGAAGACCTCCGCCACATCATCTGCAGTTGCCTCATTTCGAAGATTTACAGTTTTTGATACGGCATTATCGGTATGGTTCTGGAAGGCTGCTTGCATTTTGACATGCCACTCAGGAATGATATCATGAGAAGTTACAAAAATATCCTTTATTTCCTCGGGAATCTCTGTAATGCCGTGTAGAGATCCTTCCTTCGCTATGGTCTTCATAAGCTCTTCAGAGTAAAAGCCTTCTTCCTCTGCAGCTTTTCTAAAATGGGGATTTACTTCCAGTAGCTCTGTGCCATCCATTACGTTCTTAATAAATGAAATGGCAAACAAAGGCTCTATACCGCTGCTTACACCCGCAATGATACTTAAAGTACCGGTAGGAGCTATTGTTGTTGTGGTCGCGTTCCTGATTTTCCTTCCTGTTTCTTTATAAATACTTTTATCGTAGTAAGGAAAAACGCCCTTAACAGCTGCAATTTTTTCACTTTCCTGCTTGGACTCAAAATCAATAAAGCCCATTATTTCTTCGGCTAGTCTTTCTGCTGTCCCGGAATTGTACGGGATTCCGAGAATGAGCAGAAGATCGGCCCATCCCATCACGCCCAGACCGATTTTTCGTGTTCCTCTTGTCATCTTATCAATCTGCGGCAAAGGATAATTGTTAACATCAATAACATTATCAAGAAAATGAACAGCCTTGTGAACGGTATCTCTGAGTTTGTCAAAATCAATCTCAGGGCCTGACTCACCTTCTTTAATCATAACACTTAAATTAATTGAACCCAGATTACAAGCTTCGTAAGGCAGAAGTGGTTGTTCTCCGCATGGATTAGTAGATTCGATTTCACCTAAAGAAGGCGTTACATTTTCCCGGTTTATACGGTCAATAAATACTATCCCCGGCTCTCCATTGCGCCAGGCCATTTGAACCATTTTGTCAAATACCTCGCGGGCATTTAATTTGCCTTTTATCTCTCTGGTTCTAGGATCGATAAGATCATAATCCTCGCCTTCTTCGACAGCTTCCATGAAAGCTTCCGTAATGGCAACACTTATATTGAAATTGGTAATGTCCGCATTATCCTGCTTGCAGGTAATAAACTCCATAATATCGGGATGGTCCACCCTCAGGATACCCATATTGGCGCCCCTGCGAGTCCCCCCCTGCTTCACGGCTTCTGTAGCCGCATTAAAGACCTTCATAAAGCTAACCGGCCCACTTGCTACTCCTCCGGTAGAATTAACACTTGAACCTTTCGGGCGCAGTCTGTTAAAAGAAAATCCCGTGCCCCCACCACTTTTGTGAATCAGTGCTGCATTTTTAACACTGTCAAAAATACCTTCCATGCTATCTTCTATCGGAAGCACAAAACATGCAGATAGCTGACCTAAAGGTCTTCCGGCATTCATAAGAGTCGGGGAATTAGGCAAGAATTCAAGATTGGCCATCATATCAAAAAATTCCTGCTCTGTTTTTTGAAGCTGTTCTTCAGATAAATAATCCTTATCTGCAGCGGCAACATGTTTTGCCACTCTTCTGAACATTTCTTCGGGAGTTTCGATTGGATTACCATCCTTATCCTTTATCAGATAGCGTTTCTCCAAAACTTTTATGGCGTTTTCGGTAAGCTTCATGGTTTTCTCCTCCGTTAATTTTTTGTATTTTATCTATAAAGTATCTACAAAAACAATATATATTGTATGGTGTGAATAAAATGGCAACTATATGTAGTGTTCTTTTATTATATCGACCCGGTTGTTAGATTTCAATACTAGCTTTAAAAAAACTATGAATATTATGTTAATTATTTATAAAATATATTTAGGACCTCAGCAATAAGAGTAATAGAAAGCCCATGACTGGACGAAACAATGAAAACTCCAATGAATATTAATAAAATGCAAAAGCCCTGATAGCTTATAGCTATCAGGGCTTTCTTGGTGCTCGAGACCGGAGTCGAACCGGTACGGATGTTTAGTCCGACGGATTTTAAGTCCGTTGTGTCTGCCTGTTCCACCACTCGAGCAAAAATTGCAGCATTATTATTCTACAACAGGACGTAAATGGTGTCAAGACGGCATTTTCTTAATGATATTTCCATTTTTCTGGGTCCAATAAAACTACACAAAATTCTTGTTTCTATTTCGCCTATTAAAAACGGTGCGGCAACCTCCAGACAGTTGCCTGCTGACAATCAATCCTTCGTTGTAATATACTTCTCCACCCGCGTTGCTGCTTCCTTGCTTAGCTCGGCTTCGACTATCGAAAAGTTCTCATCATACTCCACCGACAAAACTTTTCCGTTTTCATATAGCCATGGCAAGACTGAACCTTCTGAAAACGGTATTGACAGCCTGACCTTGGAACGTGCTTCGCAAAGCATCTCTTGAAGATGACCTTTAAGTTCGTCAAGTCCAAGCCCTTTTTTTGCCGATATCTCTACGACCGGCAGGTCAGAGGTGATTCTCACACCTTCAGCATCTTTGTTCTTATCAATTTTATTTAGTGCAATGATGGATGGTTTTTGCCCTGCTCCTAACTCTTCCAAGATATTATCTACAATACGGATGTGATCTTCAACATAAGGGTCGGATGAATCAGCTACAATTACGAGAGCATCAGCGTACAATACCTCTTCCAATGTTGACTTAAAGGCATCTAGAAGATTGTGGGGCAGCTTTCTAATGAAACCTACGGTATCTGTAACTAAAATAGTATTATTATCGTCCAGCATAAGCTGCCGTGTGGTTGTATCCAAGGTAGCAAAAAGCTGGTTCTCTGCATAGACATCCGAACCGCAAAGAGTGTTTAGTAAAGTGGATTTACCTGAGTTGGTATACCCCACCAGGGAAACCACCGGTATTCTATTCTTTTTTCGCTCAACTCTTAAAATACCTCTTTGTTTTTTTATCTCTTTTAACTGGGTTTTAAGAAACGATATCTTTCTGCGAATATGTCGTTTATCTGTTTCCAGCTTCGTTTCACCAGGCCCGCGGGTACCGATACCGCCGCCAAGACGGGATAGTACCAAACCCAAACCTTGTAGTCTTGGAAGATTATATTCCAATTGAGCCAGCTCAACTTGTATTTTTCCTTCTCTGCTTCTTGCCCGTTGAGCAAAAATATCAAGAATCAAACCCGTTCTGTCCAGAACTTTTATACCCAGAGCTTCTTCCAAGTTTCTTTGCTGTGAAGGAGAAATCTCTTCATCAAATATTATCATATCGGCTTCGGTAGTCTGAGCCAACAACTTAATCTCTTCAACCTTGCCCTTACCGATAAAGAACGATGAGTCTCGGCTTTCACGATTCTGTATAATTGTGGATACCACAAGAGCTCCTGCTGCCTGGGCAAGCTCCTTGAGCTCAATCATAGAAATATCTGCTTCGCTAACCCCCAGAATATTTCTTGTTTCCTGCGTTTTTATACCAACCAATATGGCTCTTTCATCCACATTCTGTAGGTTTTCTGTATGTTCTTTTAATAATTCATCAGCTTCTTTTATATACTCAATTAAGGCCTCAAAGTCTTCCTTATCTGCTGAATATGGTCCGAATAGTTCAATATCACCCACAGCAACAGGCGAAGGAACCGCTACATATATTTCCTCAGGCGTTTGACCATTCACACCCACCGCAGCTATCATATCCAGTCTTAAAAGCTTCAAAGAACTCACGTCTACAGCTGAAAGCATTCCACTTGCGTTAGGATGCGTATGGATACATCTTACCCCTGTAAGGCGGGTTTTGCTTCTTCTTCCCTCGACTTCGGTTAGGTCAACAGTTCTGAAGTCCCCAACACTGACATCTGTAATGCGCCCTTTTCTATCAATATATACTGCTATTTCTCTGTTTATTGCCCCTGATATGCTTGATATTACATTAATTAATTCTTCTGTCCAGAGCTTTTCTTGAGGGATTTCCAGATTGTAAATACTTTCAAGGGCTTCAATTACACTATTCTTTAAGCCCTCTGTACTACCATTGATATCCATTTCTACCTTCCATGTTTTCGTTCATCTTAATTGACTTGATAGACTTGACTCACTTTATTATATAACGATTTTTCCAACTTGTCTTTAAAAAAGTGTTATTTTATATTTCTTACTCCATACTTACCCGATATTTACCTAGTATAAAATATATCAATCCTTTTTCAATAAGCCAAATTTAAAATGTTAATGATATCCTCTTTATTCACTTCTTCCGAATGATTGACAAGATGCTCATCTTTTAAACACGTGTCCGTAATTCTTTCAAAATCTGTTCTCTTAACTCCGATTTCAGACAGGCAAACCGGTATGTCCAATTTCACATGAAACTCAAGGATCATATTCCGAATAGCTTTTTGGAACTTTCTTCCCCTTTCATGAAGCGGAGTTTCAGAATAAACTTCCGGGCCCTTTAATGGTAGCAACAGCTCACCATAATACTCATCATTTTTTATCATATTATGTTGTAGACAATGGGGAAGAATGACAGAGATAGCCTCCGCGTGGGAAACTCTGCAACATTCGGTAAGCCCTTTTGCAATTGCGTGAGAAATTCCACCTTTAGAATTATTAAAGCCTATCCCTGAAAGAAGTGCCCCGTTAGAAAGGCCATACTTAGCTTTATTATTCCTTGATTTTTTGATAATTGCAGGCAGGCTCTCGGCAGCGAGTTTTATGGCAGAAAGGGCATAAGCATCACTTACAGGATTTTTCTTTAACGAAGTGTAGGCCTCTATGCTGTGGCATAGTGTATCAAGTGCCGAAAGAACAGTATCCCTTAAAGATAAATTTAGCGTGAGTTTTGGATCTAAAACTATCAAATCCGGCTCCCCGGTAATTTCTGCACCCGAACTTGCTGTTGGTACAGCAATAAATGGTATCCTTTTATCTACACCCATTTCAAGTTGTAACTTGTTTTTTATACAATTCCCAAGCTCGAATGCTGAACCATCTCCCAGTGTTATTATTGAATCGCAATCTTGGCTTTTATATTCCGAAAGCCCTTCTTGTACGCATTCATCGTCAATAGGCCTACAGAACAAAAACAATTTCGCTTGAACCAGCTCTGCGCCTTCCATGGCTCTCATAAACATTTTCTGTGTACCTTTATCTATGTACTCTTTTTGGCACACAATCAAGGAGCGAGTTTTTCCCATTTCATTAAGCTCAGATGGTATTTTTTCTAATGCCCGATAGCCGGATAATATTTTTGTTCTGTTTATAAATTCATAATATTGAGGAATCATACGGTCACAACCCTTTTCTTATGGTTAATTAACCACTTATCACCTGTATTATAAAAAAACTATATCACAAAAGTGATGATTTTTGAGCAAATCAGGAAATAACTACAAAAGAAAAAGGCCAAAGACAAGAGACGTTCCCCCTTGTCTTTGAACCA